>DQTM01000116.1 GCA_015662785.1 Sulfurospirillum arcachonense
ATATAAAAAAAGATTTTATGTCGAGTAAGTCAGCTAGACGTATAGTCATGGGAGATGTTGGGAGTGGAAAGACTATAGTTATATTGGCAAGTGTTGTTATGGCATATCCTAAACGCTCTGTATTGATGGCTCCTACAACCATACTTGCAAATCAACTTTTTGAAGAAGCTAAGAAGTTTTTGCCATTACATGTAAAGAGTGGTTTAGTGGTAAGTGCTACTTCAAAAAAAGAGGATTTGACACAGTATGATTTCATAATAGGTACTCATGCATTGCTTCACAGAAAACTTCCAGATTTTGACTTGGTTATGGTCGATGAGCAACATCGTTTTGGTACTAAACAAAGAGAACTTATAAATCAACTCTCTATCGAAGAGAGCAAACACCCTCATTTTTTACAGTTTTCAGCTACTCCGATTCCAAGAACTATGAGTATGATACAGTCTTCTTTGGTGGATTTTTCTTTCATAAAAGAGACACCATTTGAGAAAGACATAGGCACTAAGACTATACGAAAAGCAGATTTTAAAAACTTAACTGAGCATATAAAAAGTGAAGTAAAAGAGGGTAGGCAAGTTATAGTGATATACCCGTTGGTCCAAGAAAGTGAAGTGATAGAGTATCAGTCTATAGAAGAGGCTAGGGGTTATTGGGAAAAGAATTACGAAGATGTATATGTGACTTTTGGAGCTGATAAAAATAAAGAAGAAGTTCTGGAAACTTTCAAAGAAAAAGGAAGTATATTGATAGCTACTACTTTAGTTGAAGTAGGTATTTCACTACCAAAACTTTCGACTATAGTCATAGTAGGGGCTGAACGCCTTGGTCTAGCAACTCTTCATCAGCTAAGAGGAAGAGTGAGTAGAAATGGTTTAAAAGGGTATTGTTTTTTATATACAAATCAAAATGAATCAAAAAGACTAACAGAGTTTAGTAAATCAAATAGCGGTTTTGATATAGCCGAACTTGATTTGAAGTATAGACAAGGTGGTGATGTTTTAGGTGGAGCAAGACAAAGTGGTCAAAAATTTGAGTTTTATGAGATGGAAGAAGATGTTTTAGTGGAGGCTAAAAATAGGCTAAATTGACAATCATATATGTATATGATACAATATATACATATATAAAGGAGTTGTTATGTTAAGTTTAAGTGTATCTCAGGCTCAAAGACAGTTTACTTCGATACTATCAGAACCAACTATAATCATAGACAAAAAAAGTAATATAAAAAAAGCGGTAATTTTACCTTATGAAATGTATGAAAAGTTAATGAGTAAGTCTGTTAAGAAAAAAAAGTTTGATTTAGATAAATTTGCAGGTATTTTAAAAGGTGATTTTGTTACAGATGATGCTCGATACAATGCGATATTGAAATGAAAGTTTTTTTAGATACAAATATATTTTTAGATTTTTTACTAGCAAGAAAAGATAAAATTAGTGCTACAGCTATATTGAGAACATTTGATGATGAGTTGTATGATTATTTTGTTGCAGATATAACTCTTTTAAATATTGATTATATTGCAAAAAAACAAGTACTACATGTAAGAGAATTTTTATGTCAAATCAACGATAGATGCTGTGTGATTTGTGCTAATAATAGTAGTTTTAAAAAAGCATTAGGTAACAAAAATTTGGACTTAGAAGATAACTTACAATACTACTTAGCACTAAGAGAAGGCTGTGACTATATAGTTACAAACGATAAGAATTTTTTAAAAGAAGATATAAAAATAATAAGTTCTGAAGATTTTGTTTTTAAATATCTGAGTTAATAGGGAAGCTATAAAAGCTTCCCGAGTTGACTAATAAAGACCGTATTTGTCGTCTGTTCTTTTATAGATTGTACGCATTTTGTCGTCCATGTCCATAAAAACAAAAAACTGTTTTCCAGTCTCTTTGAGTTCAGTTAGTGCCTCTTCAATTTCAATAGGTTTGTAGCTATCTAGTCTTGTTGGAACAATCTCATCAGCATCATCAAAAGCTTCAGTCTCTACGATTTCTTCTTTTACTTTATGATTTGTTATTTTATCATGATGACGTCTAAGAACTTTTTTAGCTCTCTCTATAGCTAAATCAATAGCTGCGTAAAGGTCTTTGTCTTTTTGCTTGATAACAATTGTGTTCATATGAGCAAGGTTGATAGCAAACTCTGCACTAAAACCTTTCTTTTCATCTGCTGAAAGCACAACTCTTGTTGAAATAATGTCTAAATTATACTTGTTTAATGAATCTTTTCCACTCTCTACATGAGCTTTGATTGCGTCAGTTAATTCTAACTGCTTTCCTACGATACTTAAATTCATCTTGTCTCCTTTGTATCCCTAATCCTAGGGGTTTGTATAGAAAGTATAACCTAATGTTGCTTAAATGAAAAGAGCAAATTATATAAAATTATAAATTACCATTTGTTGTTATTGTTATGCTATAATAATCTGTTGGACGAATGTAATTATGGCTTTTGGATGCTTCTTCTGTGCATGACTATAGGTTCAGATACTATGCCATCTATTGTTCTTACCCATGTGTCTATGATAACTGTTCGGTTAGATTCATCAGTAGCTACGTCATTAGCTAATCTACTTGTACAACTTGCAGGAAGACCACTTCCTAAATAGCTAAGAGTTATGTTTATATCGTGAGTTCCATTGTAAGAAATATTGACATTGTTTAAGCATTTTGTTGCATTATAATCTGCCCCACTCATAGCAAGCATAGCAAACTCAGTACCACTTCTTAGAAGTAGTTCCGCTTGTGCTTTGAGAAATATATCTGTTGTCTGTTTTGCTGATTGAGTTGAAAGCGTTAGTGCCAAGACCGATATAGTAGCTACTAAAACCAAAAACACTATGGCTGTTAGTAGTGAAAAACCTTTTCTCATTAGTATATGACCCTCTCTTTACAAAATGCAAAATTATAACCACCACTTCGGTTGTCATCATGTATGCAAAGTTTTATTCGAATTGTCTCACCTATTTGAGTAAATCTAAAAGTACTTACATGTTCCATAAGTACACTACTGTTTCCAACTGTTGAGTTTTCATCTTCCCATGGTTGGTAGTTGTATCTAAGTGTTAGATTAAAATCATTAACACCTCCAACTAAAACTGGTACTATTGAAAATGCCGAATGAGATAGCCAATACTGCTCAAAGATTTCACTATTTGTGACATTGTCATCTGCTGGTATTGTAAAGTTATCACCATTTCTTTTTACTCTTAGCGTATGGTTGTCTATTCCTTGTGTATAGTACTCGCCTATGTTATAACTACTCTTACCCTTAAATATAAGAGCGGGAGCATCGCCGGCACCGTCAAGTGAAACATCTCCATAAGTTAAAGCATTTATGATGTTGTTTGTGATATTTAGGTCACTTCCTGAAGCTTTTAGTCTGCCATTTGCATCTAGTGATCTGTTTGTGTCGTTGGAGTCAAGGTCTATAAACCCACTCCATCCACCAAGAAAACTCTCGTTACTTATTCCTATCCATTCTAAGATAGTATAGCTAGAGTTTGCATCTGGAAGAGGCACAAAAGCACCAGCAGTATCTAGAACTCTAACACTATCTTTGATACGATATTGCATTCTTTTTGCTATCTGGTCTAAGACTAATTCTGTTTGAGATTGAAGTCTGTTTATAGAGCGAGTTTTGAGGTAGTTTTCATATAGTTTTGCGATGATATCAGCTCCTATAGAAGCTACAATACCAAGTATAACTATAACAAAAACAAGTTCTAGCATAGTAAAAGCTTTTCTTTTCATTAGTAGTTTCTCCTAAGTAGTTGTGACTCGCCTATGTTTGCTGAGTAGGCCCTGAGACTAAAAGTACTCATCTCGTCTCCTGAAGCTTCAACAGTTATCATTTTTATGTTGCTTGTTCCCACTTGAGTAAGTGTAGGAAATGCAAAAGCTGAATCACTTACATAGTTTACCGTGGTATTTAAATCTATAGTAAATCTATAATCAAGAGTAGTAGATTCTCCTGCTATATCAGAAGTAGGACTTAATGTTTGAGAGTCCCCATTAAAATCACTTATACTCACTACTCCTGCTACATCTCCTGGATTTGTTATTGCATTAAAGAACTTTCTTCTTTTGTCTTGAATTACATGACCTTTTCTTCTGGTGGTTCCTGCTGTTCTATTGTAGTCGTTATCTCCATTTGTGTCTAGGACAGCAACTATATCGTTTTGCAAAGAGTTATCATCCCATGGGTATGTAATTATGTCTCCAAGTTGAGTTTTAGCTGCTAGTATTGCCTCTTGTTGCATTGCAAAAGCATTGTTTGCTTGAGTACGTTCTAACATAAGAGGAAGAGTCATAACTGCAATTCCCATAATTACTATGGCTATGACGAGTTCTATCAT
>DQTM01000061.1 GCA_015662785.1 Sulfurospirillum arcachonense
ATCTTCATCATCGCTTTTTAAATTATAAGGTGCACCAAAGTAGATATAAGCCTGTTTTGTATCTTTTACTTCTATTTTTTCATCTATTTTTTTATTAACACTATAGTGCTTTAACTCTCTTTTTTCTCCAACTTTAATATTTTCTAGAAGCTCTTTCAGAGAAACTTTTACCTCATCCATGCTAATGTCTCCACCAACAACAACCATCATATTGGCAAGGTCAATGTAGTTTTTATAGAACTTTTTTACAGCTTCAAGTTTTAAGTTTTTTATACTTTTTTCATCACCACTAAAAGAGTTTTCTAAAGGTGTATCTTTAAAAATAATCTTCTTTAGATTTAGATTTGCTATATAATCAAAATCACTCTTTTTAGAACTAAGTCCACCAAGGGTTAGATGCTGAATTTTTTCAAAACTTTTGCTTGTGAAGTTTGGGTCTCTCAACAAGTCTTGTAACATCCGTATACCAAATCCAAACTGCTCTTTCAAAACCGAAAGCTCAAATACAAAAGTCTCACTACCTGCATGAGTATTCAGACTTACAGCTCTACTCTCAAGCTCATCTGCAAACTCTATTGCACCCTTTTGTTTCGTTCCTTCTCCAAGCATACTAGAAGTAAACCTAACCAAGCCTGCATTGTTTCCATCTTGAAGGCTTCCTGCATTTGTTATAACTAACTGAAGTGAAACTATAGGCAAAGCCCTGTTTTGTTCATATATGATTGGTACTTCTACACCGTTTATGTCTATCTTGTCTATTACTGCACTCACTAATGCTCCTTGCAAAAATATCATTATTGTTATAATCCACTTCATTAAAATCTCTCCAAAATATTGTAAGCCGTATCACGTTTAGCTGGGTACTCATCTATATCTTGTATAAGCTTTATCATCTCTTCTTGATTCATCTCATTTGTCACACCTGCGGCAGATACAACATTCTCTTCCATCATAGTACTTCCAAGGTCATTTGCTCCAAATTTAAGAGCCAACTGTCCAACATAACTTCCTTGCGTTACCCAAGAGCTTTGTATGTTTTTAAAGTTATCAAGATACAAACGACTTACAGCTAAAAGTCTTAAATAGCGATTTGAAGACTGTTTTTTCATATCTGGTATCTCTTTTATAAGCTGAGTATGAGCAGACTGAAAACTCCACATTATATAAGCTCTAAATCCACCTGTTTCATCTTGAAGGTCTCTTATCATTTCCCAATGCTCTATTATCTCTTCATCAGTCTCAACTGTACCAAACATCATAGTTGCAGTTGATTTCATTCCTACTTTATGAGCCTGTCTATGAACTTCTATCCAATCCTCAGAATTTAACTTCTTTGGAGCTATTATATCTCTTACTCTATCACTCAGTATCTCAGCCCCAGCCCCAGGAATTGAAAACATACCCTTATCTTTGAGTCTTTGCAAAACTTCACTGTAACTAATCTTTGAAATCTTTGCAATATAGTCAATCTCAATAGCAGAAAAACCATGTATATCTATAGTAGGGTAGTTTGTAGCTATCCACTCTACTAACTCTTCATACCACGCAATCTTAAGTTTAGGGTGAACACCACCTTGAAAAAGTATCTGCGTTCCACCAATAGCTATAAGCTCTTCTATCTTACTACCAATATGCTCAAAACTCAATACATAAGCATCTTCTTCTTTAGCGTGCCTATAAAAAGCACAAAACTTACAATCTACCCAACATACATTGGTATAGTTTATGTTTCTATCCACTACAAAAGTAGTTATCTTTTTAGGGTGAAGTTCAAGCTTTCGCTCACTTGCCATTCGACCAAGCTCATGTAAGTCAGCATTTTGTATCAAATCAAGCGCTTCGGCATTTGTCATTCTTGCCATATTTATTTCCTATTGTTATTTATACGCGTATTATACAAGAAGTTAATTAAACAAAAGAAAAACATTGCAAATTGAGATATAATTATATCTTTACATGTAAAGGATTCCCATTTGTTAGATTTTGAAACTATACTACTGTTTATAACCGCATCCACTCTTTTAGCCCTTGCTCCTGGTCCTGACAATATATTTGTTCTGACTCAATCGATGATAAAAGGTGCAAAACCGGGGATCTTTGTTACACTTGGGCTTTGTAGTGGGCTTGTTTTTCACACAACTGCAGTTGCACTTGGGGTTGCTGCTATATTTCAAACTTCTGTCTTAGCTTTCAATATTCTCAAGTTTGTAGGTGCTGGGTATCTTCTGTATCTTGCCTACATGTCATTTATGTCAAGTTCAAAGAGTAAGGTAGAAGCAAACAAAGAAAATTTGAGTCTAACTAAACTATATAAACGCGGAATTATTATGAATATTACAAATCCAAAAGTTTCTATCTTCTTTTTAGCATTTTTACCGCAGTTTACAAATCCTTCATCAGGAAGTGTAACTATACAAATCTTTGCTTTAGGTGCCATCTTTATGTTTTGTGCTTTAGTTGTTTTTAGCTCTATCGCTCTAGTTGCAGGGAAACTTGGTAACTGGTTTAACCGTTCTGAGAATGCAGAAAATATTCTGAACAAAGTAGCAGGAACTGTTTTTGCAGGACTTGCACTCAAACTAGCTACGAGTGAAAGATAGATGAAGATTATTAGATTTTTAGCAATTGTGCTATCATTGACAGTTGGTGTACTTATTATTGAGTATGTTTTAAATACCTTACTAACATAAATAAAGGAAATATTATGAAAGTTTTTCTTGTTATTTGTATTGCACTTATATCTTTAAGTGCCGAATCACTTCGTATTGAAGCTGATATTTTGGCTAAAACAGTATCTAAATATACAATCTTAGATACAAGAGAAGCAAAAGAGTATCAAAAAGGGCATGTAAAAGGTGCATTAAATTTTCCTATCCTTTTAACCTATGATAACCAAATAAAAAATGGTAAAATATCTTCTCCACAAAAGATAGAAAAACTGTTTCGTGAG
>DQTM01000249.1 GCA_015662785.1 Sulfurospirillum arcachonense
AAAAACCTCTCTAAAGCTTCAAAAAGTTTTGTCTCTGTTATGGGTTTAACAATATAACGAATGAGTGATAACTCGACGGCTTCAAGCATATAGTCAACTTCAGTATGTGCTGATATGATAAGAATTTGTGTATTTTTATCTTTTTTACGTATCTTTTTTGCCAACTCTATGCCACTAAGACGAGGCATTTTTATGTCGGTGATGACAATGTCAGGAATATGCTCTTCAAAAAGCTGATATGCTTCTTCGCCATCACACGCCACATAAACTTCTTTGAAAAGTAAATTTAGCATTTCAGCAACATTTTTTCTTACTCCAGCATCATCTTCTGCATAAAGTACATTATAATTTGATAACTGTTCTAACATTTTTGTATTCATGGAATATATGTTAGTATATTGTTTTTAAACTAAGGTTAAAATTGAAAATTATAAACGAAAACAATATCGCTAGTACTATTATATTTGGTGGCATGTTCATGATTGCATCTTTGATGGCATTTAGTAGCTACTATTTTATCACTAAACAGTATGAAATTTTAGATCGCAGTATAGAAGATAGTAAAGATGCTTATGTTGTATCTCAAAGAAAACTTATAAGAAGAGAAGTAGACTCTATAATCGAAATCATTAGATTTAAAAGAGCTATTTTACCCGCTTATGATGAAGAACAGTATAAAGAAGAACTCCAAGACTGGATTAGAAGTATCCGCTTTGGAAGTGACAAGAAAAACTATCTTATCATCTATAAAATAGAAAATTTTGCAGGTGGTGAAAAGTTTGCAAAAATGCTTGTCAATGCGAATAGACCTGATTTAGAAGGTAAATATATTTCTTCAGAATACGAAGATGCTCACGGTAAAAAGTTTCGTAAAATGTTTTTAAAAGAGGTAGACATATATGGATATGCTTTTGTTGATTACATGTACAAGAAACTTGACTCAGATGATATACGTCCAAAAGTATCTTATTTTAGACTCTACCCTCACTGGAATTGGGTTATAGGCGCTGGAGCGTATCTTGACGGTATAAATAAAGAGATAGAGATAAAAAAGAGTTCTTTGAAAAAACATGTACAGATGGAGATAACTTCCTCTGTTTTTATATTTATCTTTTTTTCAATAGTTGCTAGTGCTTTTGCAATATTTTTTGGAAAACAGATAGAAAAAGTTTTAAAAAACAAAAACACTCAAGTGCAACAAAAAAGAGAAGAGCTTAAAAAGTTAAATAGAAATCTTGCACAAAGAGTACAAAACGAATTACAAAAAAATAGAGAAAAAGAGCAACTCCTAATCCAAAAATCAAAATTTATTGCTCTTGGAGAGATGATAAGCAACATAGCTCACCAATGGAGACAACCACTATCTGAACTCTCGGCTATCATGATGACACTAAAATTCAAACACAATTTGGGCAAACTTGATACACATGCTATGAGCGAAAAAAGTAAAGATGCTGAAAATATTTTGGAGTATATGTCTAAGACCATAGATGATTTTAGAGAGTTTTTTATGCCTTCTCGCGAAAAGAAAAAGTTTTTTGCTAAAGAAGCTGTAAATGCGGTAATGAGCATCATCGGAATATCTGCTAAAGAAAAAAACATATCCTTACATGTAGAGATACCTGAAAATGAAAAAATATATGGACATAAAAATGAATTTGAACAAGCCTTGCTCAATATAATAACAAATGCAAAAAATATTCTACTAAGCAAAAAGATAATAAATCCTAAAATAGATATAAATCTCAAAAGTGATGAGCAATTTACTTATCTATCTATAAGTGACAATGCTGGTGGAATAGAAGTAGATCCTATTGATAAAATTTTTCAGCCATACTTTACAACAAGAGAAGACAGTGGAGGAACAGGAATAGGACTTTATATGTCAAAACTAATTATTGAAAAAAATATGAGTGGAATCTTGATGGTTAAAAATAGTGAAATTGGGGCAATTTTTACGATAAGGTTGAAAAAAGTTGATTAGAAAAAGGCTTGGCAAACTTTTTCTAATCACTCATCTTTTTTATTATTAAGGAGAATATGAATTTTCGCTTAATGAAATTATAATAAATCAAAGACAATGAATGGTTAACATTAATCTAGTGATATAGACTCAACTGTCGGAACCCCTATAACTTGATATTTTTTAGTTCTTTTAAATGTTTTGGGTTTGTACTGTTTCTTTTTTTTATGAGTTTTTTTAACTCTTTTACTTTTATAGTTAGCTTTTTTTATCAAATAACTCTCTTTTAATTTGCCATTTTCTATAATAACATATACAAAATCACCTTTTTTTGCCACTTTTTTTCTATGTGTAAACTTTGCAATGGAAAGTTTTTGATTACTTGTATCTCTACTTTTTACTTCGTAGTTCCAAATACCATCACTAAAAGTAAGCTTTGTTACATTACCTTTAATACTTCCATTAGTAGGCACTTCTTTTTCTATAGTTGCTACTTTTTTTATCGTTCTTTGCTTGTTCGGTACCTGTTTTACACTTTTTTCTGGTTTATACTCTTCGTAAATTACATTGTTTTTGTTTGTTGTAGTACACCCTACAAAAACAGAAGCTATAAAAAAACCAATCAATACTCTAATCATAAATTCTCCTAATAAAAATAGGATTATACTATATATAAGTAAAATTTAGCTATAATCCCAAATTATGCAATAGAAAATTAAAAATATTATCTATCATTGCACTCAAGGCACATTCATTAAAAATTTACACCACCAAT
>DQTM01000177.1 GCA_015662785.1 Sulfurospirillum arcachonense
CAACTGCTTTTTGATTATCACCATGCACGCACATACTATCAGCTTGCAGCTCTATCTTCTTGCCACATATTGTTTTTAATTTTTTCTCATTTTGAAGCATCTCTATACGTTCTAAAATCTCATCTGTAGATTCTATTACACTTCCACCCTCTATGCGAGGAACAAGTAGACCCTCTTTAGTATACGCCCTATCTGCAAACACTTCATAAATAAGCCCTATGCCAAAAGGTTTTGCCAACTCTTCGTAATGAGCATTTCTATTTGTTGAGAGTATCATAAGCTTTAAATCTTTTCTATACTTTGCTAATCCCTCTATCAAAGCCATAAAAACAGCATCATTTTTCATCATATCATTATACAAAGCTCCATGAGGTTTCACATACTCTACTTTTGTACCATGAGTTTTACACATAGCATCAAGTGCCCCACACTGGTATATTAAAAATGCTTCTATCTCTTTTGGTGTACATGCTATACTTCTTCGCCCAAAACCAACCAAATCAGGGTAGCCGGGATGAGCACCTATGGTTACACCATGCTTTAACGCAAGCTCAACCGTATGCTGCATAATAACGGGATCAGAAGCATGAAATCCACAAGCAATGTTTGCACTATCAATCAAGGGCATTATAGCCTCATCAATCCCCATTTTCCAAGGACCAAAACTCTCACCTAAATCACAATTCAATTTCATCTCATTTCCTTAAAGCTTTTAAAGTTTAAAGGGGTCAGCCCCCAACTATGAACTTTTTAAAGCTTCTAATATCTCTTCTTCTATCGCCCACTCTTTGCCATCTACTGTTTTTTGATTTTTTTTGCAAACCCCATCAACACAACCAAGCTCTACTATAAAACCTAAGTACTCATCCGCCTCTCTAAAGCTAGGCAATAAAGACTTATCAAGATATGAGATAAAACCATAAGCTCCCCAGTTTGAAACAGTTGCTATAATTGGGAAATCAGATTTTATAACACAAGGAGTAAGTGAAAGATGCTTAGTAACCGAGTCTGAAAAGTTACCCATACCAAGTTCATTTCCACCATCGCCTATGGCAAATGTTGGTTTTGTTTTTGCTCCAAGCATAAAAAGTTCATCAACAGGAGCTGTGAATTCTGTTATACTAACTCCTCTTAAGTTTGCATATAATCCATCAATATTTCTACCACATCTCTCAATACTAAAGTGACAAATAGGGTCATACTCCTCTAGTATAGTTTCATAATAGTCTTTATTGTAACCATCTAGGGGAATGTAAAGAGTCTCTATCTCTTTAAAATAATCCTTACAAAATTCATCTGTAATGATGACTGATTTGTAACCCAAAGAGTTTAAAGTACGTGCTAAAAAGTAAGTACCCAAAGGTCCATCAGTCTCAGCAAATCCACCTACATAAAAACCAGTATAGAGAAAAACTACGCCTTTTTCTAACTTTTTAAATGCTTTTACTGCCTCTTTACAGTGCTCTTTTGGATGATGTTTTTGAAGTATGTCCATACCTCTGGTAGAGTGTTGGAGTATTATCTCATCAACTAACATAGTAATCACTATCTTTTTTATCACTTACAAACATATATCCAGGACTATGCGTCATCGCAAATGGAATTTTTATATCTCTTAAAACATTTTGAGGAGTTACACCACAAGGCCAAAAAAGAGGTATTTCATCATCTTTTATCTCTATGCTATCGCCATAATCAGGCTTTTGTAAATCTTGAACTCCAATCATCTCAGGATAGCCTACTTGTATAGGAGAGCCATGAGTATCTGGGTAGTGAGAAGTCACCACACAAGCATCTGCAACCAACTCTTTTTTTATAGGCCGCATAGAAACAACCATAGTGCCTTTGAAAATGCCATAAGGATTTAATTCTATGTTTGTATTATACATAGATACATTTTTTTTCTGCTCTACATAACGAAGATTTATTCCAGCTTCGATAAGAGCTTTTTCAAAAGTAAAGCTGCATCCTATTAGGAAAAAAACTAAATCTTCATTGTAGTACTCTTCTATATTTTTTACTGTTTTTATTATTTTTCCATCTTCTATGATGTCATAAGAAGGAAGTTCGTTTAGTAGATTTGCATTATCAGCCAAAAGTTTTGAATAGTATGAGCCTTTTATGACTTCTAAAACTGGTATTGCTTTGTTATTAAGCTTTGCAAACTCTTCAAAATCTTTAGCATATTTACTAGGTAAAACCACCATATTTGTCTGCACATGACCTGAACAGTAGCCCCCTGTGGGGCTACAAAATTCACCGTTTGCTACTGTTTTTCTAAACTCTTTTGTTGTCATACCAGTATCTCCAAATTAAAAGATATATTATATCATTATCCCACCATTTTAGTAGGTAAGTAGGTAACTATCTCTGGAAAGATTGTCACTACCATTACAATTAGAATCATAATGATAAAAAATGGAAAAGTAGCTTTTAAAATATAACTAATTTTTTCTCCTGATATACTTTGAATAACAAATAAAGAGAAGCCAACTGGTGGGGTTATTTGTGAAAGCTCCACCATAAAAACTAAGAATATACCAAACCAAAGAGGGTCAAAACCAGCCATAACGATGATAGGTAAAACAATAGGCAGAGTCATAACGACTATGGAAATTCCGTCCAGAATCATACCAAGAACAATATACATAAGCCCAATAACTAAGATGAGCATATAAGGAGAAAGGCCAAGTCCCCCGATGAACTCACTAATAGCTCTTGCGATTCCTAAAAAACCAACTACTTGGGACAAAAATCCAGCTCCGATGATAATGAAACTAATCATAACTGTTGTTTTTACAGCGTTAAAAAGTGACTCCTTGAAGATTGTCCAATTAAAACTCTTAAAAAACAGAGCTAAAGTAATAGCCCCAACCACACCAAGTGCTGCTGCTTCTGTAGGGGTTGCAAAACCACCATAAATACTTCCCATAACCAAGCCAATCAAAGAGAAGATTGGTGCTAAATCTTTGAGTGAATTAAGCCTATCCATATTCGTAAATGTCTCTTGTGTTTGAGGTACTGTTGTCTTGTCAATTGTTGAAACTATCATGATATAAAAAGAGTATGAAGTGGCAAGTAAAAGACCAGGAAGGATTCCAGCAATAAAAAGCTTACCTATAGATACATCAGAAAGCACCCCATAAATAATCATAATCAAACTTGGAGGTATCAAAAATCCCAAAGTACCACTTCCTGCAAGTGAACCAATCGCAAGTTTTTTACTATATCCTCTACTTTTAAGCTCACCTAGTGTTATCTTTCCAACAGTAGCAGTTGTGGCTGCTGACGAGCCAGAGACTGCCGCAAAAAGTGAACAAGCCGCAACGTTTACATGTAGAAGTCTACCAGGAACTTTTGCAAGCCAAGGCATAAGACCATTGAGTAGTCTAGTTGAAATTGAAGAGTGATATAAAATCTCACCCATCAAAATAAACATGGGCAGAGCCGCTAACGACCAAGAGTTCATAGAGTCGTACATAGACCCAGCCAACAAATCTCCAGCTTTTTGAAAAAGACTAATTGCAGGAGGAAGATTGTGTTCAAACAAAAACATTCCAACGATGCCAGTAAGCATCAAAGCAGCTCCAATCCAAATGGAACTGAGCAAGAAAAAAAACATTATGCCAATCAATACAACGGATAAAACTAAAGGATCACTTATCATTAAATATCCTTTTTAGAGTAAAAACAAGTGAAGCAAAAACAAACAGAGTCATTCCCACGGTTATAGGAACTTGAGTCAACCAAAGAGGTGTTTCAGAGACTGCTTCACTAAGCATTTCCATCTCTTTAGAATCTTCCATGAGCAGATAACCATAATAAAGAGCATAGCTCAATATAGAAGTTGCTAAAATTCCAGCAAATATATCTATGAGTCGTTGAGAGTTTTTAGTAAGTCTTGAAGTCACTATGTTTATCCTGATATGCCCACCCTCGTTAAAGGTATAAGCCAAACCAAAAAAAACTGATCCAAGGTAAAAGTATCCACTGTATTCATCAGCAAGCATTGTTGAGTAGTCAAAAAATGAACGACCGATTATCTCCGTCATAATCAAAACAACGAGAGAAACAAAAAGTATAGATGAGATGTAAGCTCCCCCCTTGGAGAGCTTAGTGTTTAGGTTTTCTAACCAGAGCATTACTTGTACTCAGCAAAAATCTTTTTGATATCTGATGAAGCATCTTTAAGATACTCATTTAATAGCTTTTTACCAATAGCATCTAATTCTGATTTCAATGCTGCACTTGGCTCACTTACTTTCATGCCATTGTCAGCTAACATTTTAAGAGCGACTGCATCTTCTTTTTTACTCTCTTCCCATTGCATTGCTTCAATCTCTTTAGCTGCTTTTAGCATTGCAGATTGTTGGTCTTTATCTAAAGAGTTCCAGTAATCAAGGTTGATAGTAACTGCTTGAAGTGGGTATGCATAACCAATCTTAGTAAAGTTCTTTAAAACTTCCCATAGTTTTCCATCTTTTCCACTTGCTGAAGAAGTTACAACACCATTTACCATGCCTGTTTGAAGAGCTGAGTAAACTTCTCCCCAAGGAAGTGCTACTGCATTTCCACCAGCCATTTTTACAAAGTTTGCAGAGTTTTTGTCATAAGTTCTTGCTTTTACATCTGCAAAATCTTTAGTTGAATTCACAGCTTTCATAGTATAAATTCCACTTGGTGGCCAAGTTACTGCGTAAAGCATTTTTTGATTCCACTTTTTTGCTACCATAGCATAAGCTGGTTTTGAAATCTGATAAAGCTTATACGCATCATCATAACTAGAAGCTACAAAAGGAAGCGCTGAAATACCAAACACTTTACCTCCACCTGAAGTAAAAGGTATAAACATGTCAGTCATTGGAGCTGTTCCATCTTTTACTGCTTTAAGCGGGTTTCCTTTAACTAAAGAACTACCAGCATGAACTGTAATCTTAACACTACCATTTGTGTACTTACTTACTAAACTAGCAAATTTCTCTGCACCTTTTGTATGGAAGTTATTTGCCCCATACTTTGCATTAAGATCTAACTTAACATTTCCTGCAACTAATAATGCCGTTGCACCTACTAATAGAGCTACTTTCTTTAACATATAATCTCCTTAAGATAATTTATCATTATCCTAATAAACTAAAGTGGGGAAGTGGAGGGGAAATAGTTAAATTGTTACATGTAAAGATATTTTTATCTATACATGTAACAATTTGTAACCAACTTGAGGTATATTTTCTATCATGTCATGAGGAAATTTTTTTCTTAAATCTCTAACAAAACTCTTTAGGGCATCTAAACTCATAACCTTATCATTCCAAAGCTCACTCTCTATTTCTTCATAACGAATAAGTCTATTTTGTGAAAGAAGTGCTAAAAATTTCACCTCTCTTAAACTAAGTGTTATTTTTTTATCCTCTACATGTAAACGTGAATTATCTATATCTAAAAATGAATTTTGAGTTAATTTTACACTTCCTGTATGTATTCCTTGAAGTGCATTTGCTATGCCCTCTTCTAAGTTTTTAGAATTTATGGGTTTTAGTATAAAGTGTTGCACGTGAAGATTTATAAGCTCCATCAAATACTCTTCACTATTGTGTGCAGTTAAAAGTACTATGGGCGTTGTGTTATCCTCTTTTCGTATCTGCCTAATCATTTCTAAGCCATCCATAACAGGCATTTGTATATCACAAAGTATAATGTCTGGTCTATACTCTTGATAAGCAGTTAAACCCTCTTTTCCATCATTTGCTTCATATACATTACCAAAATAGTATTTAAGAGTATTTACTATGGGCTTTCTAACCCCATCTTCATCTTCTACACAAAGTATGCTCAAACTTTTATACAAAACGTAGCTCCTTTTTCACTATTCTCAACAAAAAGTTTTCCACCCATCTTCTCTTCTATTATCATCTTAGACATGTAGAGACCAAGCCCTGTTCCTGCCGTCTTTTTTGTACTAAAATATGGTTCAAAAACTTTATCTATTATACTTTCATCTACGCCCCTAGCATTGTCACTAACACTTACAAAGGCTTTTACATTTTCAACATCAACTTTTATATGTATTGTAGGATTTTTTATATTTCTCTCTATTAAAACATCTTTCGCATTTAAAATCAGATTTAAAATAACTTGAGCAAACTCAGAAGCATATCCAATCACTTCTGTATCTTTTTTTACATAAAGCTTCAAAATTATATCTCTACTTTTTACACTAGCATCTGCCAAACTCATAGCCTCTTCGCAAGCCCTTTTTAGACTAAATTGCTCTTTTGTTTTAGCTGGCTTAAAAAAGTCTCTAAAATCATCTATTGTTTTGGACATATATGAGATGATTTTATCTCCCTTTCGTGCCTCTTTTTGAATAAAATTTTTATCAGCTTTATCAAACTTTGCAGCTGTTTCCATCTCCATAAATATACCTGATATTGCACTAAGAGGTTGCCTCCACTGATGGGCTATCATACTTATCATCTCACCCATTTGAGCCAAACGTGATTGGTGCAAAAGTGCTTGATCTTTTTGTTTTGCCTCTCTAAGTGCCTCTTTTACTCTTGTTGAGAGCATTTTATTGAACTCTTTCAGTGCTTGTTCTTTCTTTGAAACTTTTTGGCTATAACTTGTAAAAACACCAACTATACTTTGAGAAATTATAAAACTTACAACACCAAGAAGTATCATCAAAGACAATGCTGTTAGCAAGATTATTCGTACGTATTTATCTATCTTTTTCTCTAATGCAAGCTTCTTTTTTTGAAGTGAAGATTCAATATCATCAGCATAAAGTCCAGTTCCTACTACCCAGCCCCACTCTTCGTCAAGATACAAAAACCCTATCTTTTTTCTAGGGGCTCCAAACTCTGGTTTTGCCCAGTAGTACTCTACAAAACCACCCTCTTGATGTGTTGTTGCTATATCTACAAACTGTTGAAATATCTTTGTGCCTGTTGAATCCGTATTGTTAGTATCGTCCACGCCTATGCTTTGTCTTCTAAAAGGGTGTGCTATAAGATGATGTGAAGTATCATGAACCCAAACATAACCATTTTGTTCATAACGTATCTGTTCTATCCATTTTATAATCTGTAGTTTTAAATTTTGAATAGACTCTTTTTCATAATTTTTAACAACATCTTCCGTTACGTTAAAGCCATTTTTTAAAAGTTCTCGAAATTTATTATGAATACGTCTTTTTTCTACTTCTCTATGAAAATTAATATACTCAATTATACGTCTATTTTCATTTTTTAAAATATTTTTTTGTCTTAAAAAATACTCTTTCTCAAGTTCTAAACTCTCTTCTTGAAAGTTACTATATTGAGTATTAACAAAAAAATATATAATAAACAGTGCAAATAGCAACACAAATATAATTGGTGTTGCTATTATCAGTCGTGGTAAGTTTTTCTCGGTAAACAAAAAGCCTACTTACTAACTTTTATCTTTTGTTACAACCCACAAAGCATGAACAACTCCAGGAATAAAAAAGATAAGTGTCAAAACAACATTGATCCAAAAAGCAGGCATAATCCCTTTTTTCAAAAAAACTGCCACTGGTGGTAAAAATATAGCCAATATAATCAAAACTAATCTACTCATTAAAAATCCTTACAAATAATTTAAAATATTATAGCTTATTATTATTCTATTTCAGCTTTTAATGTTTTAAAATACGCGACCAAGTCCTCTATACTCTTCTCATCCATCCAATCATATGAAGGCATTGTAGAGATATGATTACCGGCTTCATCTAGATTATACCAAGGAAAATTTGATTGCGTATTGGGATTATATCCTGGAGTCACTACAGCACTTGGATCTGTTATTGATTCCATAAGGTATTGTGCAGTAGCGTAACCTCCAATATTAGAGAGGTTAGGTGCCATACTTACTGGAGCTGTAACGCTATTAGCAAAGTTGTGACAAGCGGCACAATTTTCCATTGCTAATGTCTTTCCGTTATCAATATCACCTTCAGCTTGGATTTTCAAAGTATCTAACAACTCATCACTACCACTCTCTCCAGATAGTTTCACACCAATCCAAGAGCTAATATGCTCAATACGCTCAGGATTACTCAAGTTTCCATCCCAAGTGACAATTGAAACTGGGAATGTTCCATTTGTAAGATCAAGATACTCCGCCTTTAGTGGTCTAGAAAGTGTGCCTTTCCACGTACCATCTTTATAAATCATATACATCACAACTAAAGCACTATCATCTTTAATCTCTTTTACAAAACGATATCCTTCTGAGTTAAAAACACGTCCATAATCAGTCTTAGCAGAGTCTTGAACTGGTTTATAGTATGTATCAAAATACTCTTGTAGTGACTCAAAGAAAACATCACTATTTTTCTCAGTGGCATTTCGTAAGTGAACGATAACTGATCTGTTTTTACTTCCCATATTTATGTACGGTAGTTTTGCAACGTCATCATAAACTACAGGAAATTGTAATGCAAAGCCATCTGCATGTGTTTTAGAACAGCAATTCTCTTGGATGTTTTGTGTATCATCTTTCCATTCTATAAGCAAAGAGAGGTTTTCCCCATCATACAAAGCTTTGATTCGAGCTTTTTTTGCTTTTACATTTTTATCAGGCATACTTGATTCATGGTTAATTTTTTTGATAATCGTATGCGGATACAGAATAACATCTGTATATTTTGCCGAAAGCCAAGCTCTTGAAAGTGGTCCTATTTTACTAACATTTCCGAGTACTTTCATAGCATTGATTTGATCTTGTGCACTAGCTGCAACTAATACCAACCCAAATAAAATAAATATTTTTATAACTGTTTTCATTTCACACACATCCCATATTATTTTCTATCGTAAATTAATCTATAGACAGGATCAGACTATTTATGATTCAGAAGTCTTGTAATCATACCCCCATCCTTCAGATATGTCAAGCTTTTGTATTAGTCTATAATATATCGTCTTTTTTTATATATTTTGTTATATGTATGTTACAATTTTATACTTTATAAATAAATATAAAAATATGACAAAAGAAAATCTATAAAAGGCTAGTACAACATTATGAATAAAGAAGAAGTACTAAAGGAACTTGAGACCATTATATACCCTAATTTGGGAAAAACATTGTAGAGTTAAAGCTCATAGACGCTCTACATGTAAAGCCAAAATCTTTACATGTAACGATAGGCACAGACAACAAAGAGGCTTTTAACTTCATAGCTCCAGATACAAACAAAAGATACGATATATTTGGAAAAGATGGTGGAAAAAAACATATGTGAAAAACACAAGTTAAACTTACTAGGTCAAATACCACTAGAGATGTTAAGTGATGATGAAATGCCTATTGCTGTAAGTGTTGAAATTGTCAAAAAAATATTAGATGAGATACAATAAAGAGCTTGTCTAGTGTGGTGTTTTGATTTGAAAGGTGCTTGAAGACTAAAAGCAAACTAAACCCTTTTAGTATAAATTCTGAATTCTAATTAGTTTATTTTATAGTG
>DQTM01000045.1 GCA_015662785.1 Sulfurospirillum arcachonense
AAGAGAGTGGGGGTTTTCCTAGTAGCTCTTTTTCGCTAAAACCAGTTACTTTTATAAAAGATGGATTTGCATAGGTGATTCTGCCTTTGATATCCGTTTTAGAGACTAAAAAGTCATCTGGTTGGATATTGGTTTCCCTATTAGTAGGTGATGGTTTTGTCATGATTAACCTCCATAATGTAACAATAATTCTATATTCTAACCTAATGAGTTTTATATTTACTTTAAAGTTGCTATAATACCGGAAGATTTATATATAGGGATTTAATGTGTTAACAGATGGATATGGAAGAAAAGTAAACTACCTAAGAGTTTCAGTAACAGAAAGATGTAACTTTAGATGTCAGTATTGTATGCCAGAGAAGCCATTTTCATGGGTTCCAAAAGAGAACTTACTGAGTTTTGAAGAACTTTTTCTGTTTATAAAAGTGGGTATTGATGAGGGAATAGATAAGATACGTATCACTGGTGGTGAACCACTTTTGAGAAACGGTCTTAGTGGTTTTATTAAGATGATAAATGACTATAAAAGTGGACTAGATATTGCCTTGACAACTAACGGTTATCTTCTCGCAGGTGTGGCACAAGAGCTAAAAGATGCGGGACTAAAACGTATCAATGTTTCACTCGATACCCTAAAAGATGACGTAGCAGCTAAGATATCTGGAAAAGATGTTTTAAAAAAAGTAAAAGAGGGCATCGCTAAAGCACAAGAAGTAGGTCTTGGTGTGAAGATAAATAACGTCCCACTTAAAGGCATAAATGCTGACGAGATGATTGAAGTTTTGGAGTATTGTAAAGAGAGAAATATGTCTATAAGATTTATAGAGTATATGGAAAACAAACATGCGGTAGATAAACTAGAAGGTATGAGTGAAGATGAAGTAAAAGCAAAAATTGCAACAAAGTACAAGTTTACCGAGGTGAAAAGAGAAGCTTCAAGCCCATCAAAAATGTACGAATTTGAAGATGGATATAGATTTGGTATCATCAATCCTCATGCACATGATTTTTGTGAAGATTGTAACCGTATACGTTTGACTGCTGAAGGTGTTCTTATCCCTTGTTTGTATTTTGAAGAAGCATTGAGCATAAAAAAAGCTGTTCAAGCTGGTGATGTAGCAGGTGCTGCTGAAGTTTTAAAAGAAGTTTTAAGAAACAAACCAGAGAAAAACAAGTGGAGTGGTGATGAAGAGAACGAAACTTCAAGTAGAGCTTTTTATGAGACTGGTGGATAATTTTAAATAGAAAGGTAAAAGATGAGAATTTTGTTGGTTTTGATGATGACAAGTATGTTTTTTATGACAAATGGTTTTGCCGCAAAAGATGGAAAAACATTATATAAAAAGTGTAGAGGTTGTCATGGTATAGATGGTAAACATATTCCTTTTGAGCAGAGAAACGGAATCTTGGCAGGAAGAGATAAAGTTGAGCTAGAACTCATCATAAAAGCAATATATGATGGCAACTACAAAGAGAGCAAACTAAATAAAATTATGCAAAAAGTTATAACGAAATTTAGCCCAGAAGAAATATCAATAGTCGCTGAGTATATAAGCAGGTTTAAAAACTAAAAAAGTCTATAAAATCACCATCTTTTATGGTGGTTTTGTCTTTTATGAGTGCATATCCATTGCATTTTGCAAGAACATTTAACATTCCTGCTCCAAAAGTTGGTGCACTTTTAAAACTATTCCCGTCAAAAAAACCAGGCACAGCACTTGTACAATTTTCTCTACATGTAAACTCTTTTTCATTCAAAATATGAAGAGATTTTTTTTTGCCTATAGATTCATTTTTTATAATTTTTATTGCAGGGACTCCAAGAAGTTCAAAACCAAGCAAAGATGATAGTGGAAGTCCTGTGAGATGAAGCACAGGAGTATCTTCGTAAACAGTAAAAGCAGTTGGACTAGCAGGGGCAATTTGAACTTTATGAAAAAGTATATTAAACTCATCTTCATAAATAACTTGGCTCATAGCATCGTGACGACTCATAGCTCCAGTTGTAATTATAAAATCACTCTGTTTTTTTAGCTCTGTTAGATGTTCTTTTATAGCTTGTTTATCATTTTTTACTTGCCAAACTTTTCCTACTTTTGCTCCAACTTCTAGTATCCTTGCACCAAGTGAGAGGGCATTAGAGTTGTAAACTTCACCTTTTTTTATATCTTTTTGTACAGGACAGAGGTTATCACCAATACTGAGGATACTAATTTTTGGTTTTTTAAAGACTTTTAATTTTTTTATACCTTGGCTTGCAAGAGAAGTGATACCATAAGCTGTTACAAGCTCACCACGACTTAGAAGAAGTTCGTCTTTTTGTATATCTTCACCAGCCTCTTTAATGTTGTACATGTAAGGAGGATTTGTTAAGCTCTCTTCATAAGGAACTACGGCTTTAGTTCCACTTTTTAAGATGTCGCCAGTAGAGACTTCATAACTCTCATCTTCTAAAAATGCAAAACCATCTTTAAGAGCAATTGGGTGAGTAGGCAAAGAAGTTGTTGCGTATATGCTCTTAGCACATATATGTTTTACAGAGTCCAAAAGTGCCATTTCTTTTGTGTGTGAAACTACAGAAAGTTTGTTTGAGAGAATATTTAGTGCTTCTTCATAATTAATCATGTATAATTATATCTAAATTTTATAAGGTTGATTAATGGAAGAGTTAGTAACGACGGCAATTAAGTACCACCAATATTTTATAGGAGCTATGTTAATAATAGCTTTGATAAATCTATATTTTATCTTTACATGTAAAGAGTTTTCAAAAAAAGTAAAAAAAGTAAATCCAGTTTACTATGCAATGCTTGCTTCTGTAGCATTTACTGGTATTCTAGTTTTAGGCATAAATAGTTTTCATATGACACATGCAGTTTATTTGATGCTGGTAGTTTTTTTAGTGATATTTGTTATGAGTATGAAACTCTTTAAAAAGTATAAATATGGCTCACCAGATGAGTACAGAGCATTTGCAAAGAAAAAGTATATTTTGGACATTGTTTTGATAGTTGCAACCATGGGTTTGGTGTATGCAATTTAACTTTTGTGAGTCATCTGGTGAGCAAAATTTATCTTTACATGTAAAGGAATATTCTCATATATTTAAAGTCCGTAGGATTGCAGTTGGTGCAGAACTAGACTTTTCAAACTTAAGTGATGGCAAGATTTATACTTACCAAATAGATGACATAAACAAAAAAGAGGCAAATCTAACTCTTATCAAAACAGAAGAGGCAAAAAAAGTATCTACATGTAGAGTTCATGTTGGCTGGTGTGTAGTAGATACAAAGATCGTTGAAAAGCACATAGCGATGCTTAGTGAAATGGGTGTTGAAAAAATAACTTTTGTATATGCTGATTTTTCACAGAAAAATTACAAAGTAGATGAAAAGCGTTTGAAACGTATTTTGATAAACTCTTGTGAACAATCTGGACGTGCAACTTTGATTGAGATAGAAGTTTTAAATAGTGTTGAAGAGTATTTAAAAACTTACCCAAAAAGTATAATTATAGATTTTAGTGAAAATTATTTAGAGGGTAGTGAAAAAATAGAGAGCTTTTTAGTAGGACCAGAAGGTGGATTTAGTCAAGAAGAGAGAGATTTGTTTACATGTAGAGAGATCTTTGGTCTAAAAAGCCCAAATATTTTACGAAGTGAAACAGTAGTTGTGGGAGTTTGCGCCAAATTGGCTATGTAGGTTTAATCATTTTTAAAGTCTACTTCAGCTATAATCCCAATTCCCCTCCCCCTATATAGCAGTGGACTCTGATGAGTCTACTGTCTTTTATGTGTGCGGGGTAAGGGCACATAGCCCTTTATAATAAATTTTTAGGAAAATGAAATGAAAAAAGATATACATCCAGAGTACGTTGAGTGTAAAGTTAGTTGTGCTTGTGGCAATAGTTTTGAAACTATGTCAAACAAAGCAGAGATGAGAATAGATATTTGTAGTGAGTGCCACCCATTCTTTACAGGTTCTGAGAAGATTCTTGATGCTGCAGGTAGAGTTGAGAAGTTTAATAAAAAGTATAACTTAAAATAGCCCTAAAGTACCATATTGGTTTACTTTATTCCTACCCCGATAGGAAACCTTGATGATGTCTCACAAAGAAGTTTGAAACTTCTTTGTGAATGTCATACTCTTTTTTGTGAAGATACAAGAGTCACAAAAAGACTTCTTTCGCTTCTTAGCGAAAAACACAATTTAACTTTCAGTATAGATAACTTTATATCACTTCACTCACACAATGAAAAATATGTTTTAGACAATATAGATATGTCTGTTTTTGATGAAACAGTGGCATATTTAAGTGATGCTGGTATGCCTTGTGTTAGTGATCCAGGGAGTTATTTTGTACAGTTTTGTCAAGAAAAAAACCTACCTTACGAAGTTCTACCCGGAGCAAATGCAGCTCTTTTAGCCTACGCAAGTAGTGGTTTTTTAAATCCTAGATTTACTTTTTATGGTTTTTTACCACACAAAGGTAAAGAGAGAGATACAGGATTAGAGTTTATAAAAAACTCACCTATTCCAACTATTGTTTATGAATCTCCCCACCGAATCGAGAAACTCTCATCTGAGCTAGCAACACTTTTACCTGAGCGAAAAGCTATTTTTATTAAAGAAGCAACGAAAAAATTTGAACGAAAATTTGTTTCAACTTGTGCAGATATAAACGAACAGTTAAAAGACGCAAATCTAAAAGGTGAGTGGGTTATTGTTATTGATAGTGAGTCTACATGTAAAGGTGATGCTATCACTAAAGATGACATACTAGAGCTAAATCTCCCTCCAAAACAAAAAGCTAAGCTATTAGCTAAAGTCACTGGAGAGAGTGTAAAAGAGTGGTACTCAAAACTCTCTACGTAAGATATCATCTAACATTATCTCTTTATTTGAAGAGTTCATAAACGCTCCTTTAGGTTTTGTTTGTAGTTTATTATAGTTTTGCATTTATTAAAATATACTTTTTTAAGCCTTTTTTGGTACAATAAGCCAATATTTACAACTAAAGGTACTCAAAAATGATTATTTATGGTAAGCAACTTTTTTTACATGTACTGAAGAATTACCCTGAAAGATTGAAAATAGTTTATCTAGCAAAGAATTGTGATAAGAAGCTTTTTTCTGAAATAGCAAATGCAACTAGCACCATAGTGCGTGTAGATAATCAAAAAGCCCAATCTCTCGCTCGTGGAGGTAATCATCAAGGTTTTATTGCTGAGATTGAACCGTTGAGGTATAGTGAATTTTCTACAGTAAAAGACGGCAAATTTTTAGTTATATTGAATGAACTTACAGATGTGGGTAACATAGGAGCAATCGCAAGAACTGCGTATGCTTTTGGTGCTGATGGACTTATCGTAAGTGGCATAAAAAATCTCAATCTTGAGTCTATGATTAGAAGTAGTAGTGCAGCTATTTTTGAACTTCCTATAGTTTTATATCCAAATGCATCTGACATGGTAAATGAGTTAAAACAAGTTGGTTTTACTCTTTATGGTGCAGATATGGATGGAGAAGATGTAAGCCAAGTAAAGTTTGATGAAAAAGTAGCTCTAGTGATGGGTAGCGAAAGTACAGGAATAAATAAAAAAGTAAAAACAAAGTTAGATAAAGTTATATCTATAAAAATGGCGAGAGCTTTTGACTCTTTGAATGTAAGTGCAGCGACAGCGGTAATATGTGACAGGATTGCTAATGGATAAGATTAAGGTACTTGAAGAGATAGGATTAAAAAGAGTCTGTGATGAGACTCATATAGAGCAGAAATATTTAAAGTTTATGGTAGATAACGATTATGATAAGTTAAACCATATCAATACTTTAGGGTTTGTGAAGATACTCTCTAGGGAGTATAAAATAGATTTGAGTGCTTGGACGGAAGCATTTGAAGAGTATTGGATTCAAAATCATAAAGATAAAGAGGATAATGGACTTTTTATAGTTGTTAATGATGAGAAAAAGAGTAAAAAACTTTTGGTTTTTATAGTTATTGTTCTTCTTGGAGCCACACTTAGTATACTTTTTTCACTTTTTCAAGAAAAAATTGATATATCAAATTATGTGAACAATAGTGAGAGCAGTTATGAAAACACAACTGTAATACAAGAAGCACAGCAATCTCTTGATGAGGTTAATAGCTCATTAGAACAGAGTGAGCCTCAAGTGACTATGTTTGATGATACCAATAGTAGTGAAGAGGCAGTGAGTGTAGAAGAGACTATTACGGAAGA
>DQTM01000087.1 GCA_015662785.1 Sulfurospirillum arcachonense
AGCCAAAAAAGATTGTTGAAAAAATACTACCAAAACCTAAGCCAAAAAAGATTGTTGAAAAAATACTACCAAAACCTAAACCTAAAAAGATTGTTAAAAAAATACTACCAAAGCCTAAACCAAAAAAGATTGTTGAAAAAATACCAAAAAACACTATAGCAGAAGATAAATTAGCAAAAATAAAAAATTTACAAAATAAATATTTTGCAAAAGTAAAATCAATAATAGATAAACAAAAACTTTATCCAAAAGCAGCAAGACGAAGAGCGATAGAAGGAAAAGTTGATGTTAAGTTTTTAGTTTCACCTGATGGTAAACTTCTAAAATTAGATATATTAAAAGGGAAAAAGATTTTTCATAGTTCTGTTAAAAAAGCAATACAAAATAGTTTTCCTATTACTCCTACGGAACAAATTTTTAAAAAAATTTTTACCTTAAAAATAGCAATAATTTATCGACTTAAAAAGAGTTAGCTCAACTGCTTAAAATTTATATTTAAATATTAATAGAATATTAAGTCAAACTATGAGAAAATCATAAATCACAAAAAGTAATAGATAAACGACTTGATCGTAATGGAAAAATTAGATTTTCTCTTTTAACTTTTTATATAGTCAACGCTGTATTAAGAGAATTGAGATTGATGAGCTATTTTTCGTAAAACAACTCCCAAAACTTTTCTCTTTTGTATAGTAAACAAAGGATAAAAATGTTAGTTTTAGAGATAGAAGATATAAAAACACTTATATCAAAAATCGGTTACAAAGAGTTCTACTTAGAGCTTATAAAAACTATGGAAGAGGACTACTCAAACTGGGAAGACTTCGATAAAACTCCAAGAGTTGCAAACCACGTAGATGGTGGAGTAATAGAGCTTATGCCAGTAAGCAATGACAAACTTTATTCTTTTAAGTATGTAAATGGTCACCCAAAAAATCCAGAACAAAATAAAATGACAGTTATGGCAACAGGACAACTTAGTGTCACGGCAACAGGTGAGCCTCTTATGTTCACAGAGATGACACTTCTAACAGCTTTTAGAACAGCAGCAAACTCGGCAATGGCTGCAAAATACTTAGCCAAAAAAGACTCTTCTATTTTAGCTCTCATAGGAACTGGTGCACAAAGCGAATTTCAATATCTTGCTTTTTCATATATATTTGATTTAAAAGAGATTCGTTACTTTGATACAGATCCTAAAGCAATGGCAAAATTTGCTAAAAATATGGCTCAATTCGATGTGAAAATAACAGCATGTAAAGACTCATATGATGCAACTGATGGTGCTGACATGATTACAACTTGTACTGCAGACAAAAGATACCAAACAGTTTTAACAAAAGATATGCTTAAAAAAGATGTATATATAAACGGTATTGGTGGAGACTGTCCAGGTAAAACTGAAATAGCAAAAGATATAGTTGAAAGCTCAACTGTAGTTGTAGAGTTCCTAGAACAAGCAAGAATTGAAGGCGATATTCAACAGATGCCAAAAGACTTTACATGTACAGAGATATATGAAGTTATAAGAGGCGATAAAAAGTTAAATGTAGCAACACATGGCACTATACTTTTTGATTCTATTGGCTTTGCATTAGAAGATTACTCAGTTCTTAGACTTATCTATGATTTAGCAAAAAAGAATAACGTTGGTAAAGAGATGAATCTCATCCCTGAACTTGATGATGTTAAAAATCTATTTTCATTGTTATAATCATGCCTGAAATTTTTAAACATATAAAACTCATAGAAGTTTATGCAGACATAGCCGGACATAGAAAAGGTGCAGCTTTAGGACTTGAAGCTCTTAGAAAATCTTCAGCCAAAACTGACTCTTCTTATTATGAAAAGTTTGTAACGCAAGAAATAAAACAAGAATGTATTATAGATGAATCAGAATTTGAACATGCAAAACATATAGACAAAGTCTATCCTGTCATTTCTCAACTCTCACACAAGGTAAAAGAAATGAGAGATGAGAATCTTTTTCCTATTATACTTGCGGGTGATCACTCTAGTTGTGCAGGAACTATGCATGGACTAAAGATGGCACATCCTAATGATGAGATAGGGGTAGTATATATTGATGCTCACGCAGACATTCATACTCCTTATACAAGTGGATCTGGCAATATGCACGGTATGCCTTTAGCTATTGCTTGTGATATAGACAATAAAGAAGAAGCAATAAACACTCTTACATGTAAAGAAGAAGAGTACTGGAATAAACTTAAAAACATAGGTGGAAATGAGCCATCAATAAAACCTGAAAATATAGTTTTTTGTGCGTTAAGAGACTTTGAAAAAGAAGAAGATTCTCTTATAAAAAAATACAAAATTCCAGTTTATACAGTTAAAGAGATAACATACAAAGGTATACAAACTGTAGTTAAAGAAATATTTAAAAAACTCTCATACTGTAAACATATTTATATATCATTTGATGTAGATAGTATTGACCCACTTTATGTCCCAGGGACTGGAACTCCTGTTACAAACGGTCTTTCATATGAGCAAGCAATGCAACTGAATCTTGAACTTATCAAAAATGAAAAAGTTTGTTGCTGGGAAATGGCTGAGATAAATCCTCTTTATAACAATAACGAAGAGGATTCAACGAGAGTTTTTAAAATTCTTGAGCGTGTTACTGAAACACTTATCAAACACTACTAATAATATCTTGCATGATGGGCTTTAGTCCGCTGAAGAAAAACTCTACAGCTATTACCATGACTATAAGTCCCATCAATCTCATAAGCACATTGTTTCCTGTTTCTCCTAGTACCTTAATGATTTTTGATGAGCTATAAAGTATAGTATAGGTCAAAAGCATTACTAAAAATATAGCGACTATAAGAGTAATCTGCATCTGTAAGGTATATGCAGTATCCATCATAACTATGGCATTTGTTATGGCTCCCGGTCCTCATATCATAGGGATTGCTAAAGGGGTAATAGAGATGTCATTGACATAAGTTTTTACTTCAGAATCTTTGATTTTTACTTTTCCAAGTCTTGCTTGAAGCATATCTATGCCCATTAGAAAAAAGATAACACCACCAACTATCTTAAAACTATTGACTGAGATACCAAAAAAGTTTATTAAAAGTTGTCCTGCAAATGCAAACATAACGATGATTACAAAAGAAACCATAGAGGCTTTTTTAGCTGTTTTTGTTCTATGTTCACTATCTAAATCAGCTGTCATAGTCATAAAAATAGACATTACACCAAGAGGGTTTATAAGAGTAAAAAATGTGGTAAAGGCAAAAAGCCCAAAAGTTAAAAGTTCGTTCACTAAACTTTTGATTTAATAAATTCAGGGTATGCTTCAATGCCACACTCTTCGAGGTCAAGTCCTTCATACTCGTGTTCTTCATCACTTCTTAGTCCAATAACTTTTTTGATAACAATAAAAACAACAAATGCAATAGGAAAAGTAAAAAGACCTACAACAACAATG
>DQTM01000200.1 GCA_015662785.1 Sulfurospirillum arcachonense
CTTATTGGTGGTGTAAATTTTTAATGAATGTGCCTTGAGTGCAATGATAGATAATATTTTTAATTTTCTATTGCATAATTTGGGTTAAAATAAATTGTTTTATTAGTAGAGGTATCATCGAGTCAAATATAGAGTTTGCTTAAAACCACAATACTCCTTTGAGCATAGTCAAATTTGGTTATGATGTTGACCTTGAAGATGTTTTCTTTTTCAAAGACCTCATCGCTTTCATACACTCATACTCTGATTTTAACTCTATTCTTCAGCAACCAAACGACACTTTTATCATCTTTTTAAGAGATTGTAAAATACACGAAGCAAAATCAATAGTCACACAGATGCTACAAAAAATAAAATACAAATTTAAAATCGATATAGAACATGTAGGTATAACGCTACTTGATGAGAGTGATACTTACAAAACTCTACTTGATAGACTAGATAAGTACTATGTCATGTCAAAACTTTCTTCAAGAACAAAGACTTTTTATGGAACTTTGGATTTTGATTTTTATGAAACACAAAGTGATAAAAAAGTTTTAGATAATATTTTCAAAAAATCTAGCAATGTTAAACTGTTTAACTTCTATCAAGGTCTTCCTATCACAGAAAAAGTAGAAATTTTAAAGTTTGACCAAGGGTTGATTCAGCTTAAAGTTGACCCTATAAAATTCCCTTTTTATGAGAGTGAGAAGTTTACTTTTATACAACATGATCTCATACCAACAGTTATAAAAGCTTCTATCATAAAAATAGACCCAATGAAATCTCTTATGGTGCTTGGTAATTTAGAGTTTTTAGATTCTTCTCCAGTAGAAAGAAGTGGCATAAGAGTTGAGCCTGAACGTGATATTTATACCTCTTTGTCATTAGAGAGTAAAAAGCTACTAGATGGTAACATAGCCTCACTTTCTGAGAACTCTGTTGTCTTACATGTAAAGCAGTTATGAATAGTGTGATACTAAAGTAGATAGTAAAAACAGCTTTTAAAAGTTTGATTGAAAGTGAGTTTCTAAGAGTTACCATTACTTTTTTATCTCAAAATTTAGTTTTATATATTGCTCATAAATAGCATCATATCTGACACTCTTTTTTAACTCTTTCAAACCCTCATTAAAATCATCTCTTGCTTTTTTATTTATAAACGCAGTCCTATATTTTGTTGGTTCAAAAAGATGGTAACTTTTTACCTCTATATCTTTTTAAATCTGTTTCTCTTTAATAAGCATATTTTTATAGTATTTAAAAATAGATTCATCTAAAACTATCACATCTACTCTGTCTTTAAACAGCATCAAAACCTGACTTTTTTGATTTGCTAGTTCTCTGTATTTTGTGCTACTCTCTATACTTTGTATATACTCTTTGCTTAAAACTTTATGTGCATTTTGAAAACCAACTACATGTAAAGAGTTTAAATCTTCCATTTTTTCTAATTTTATATTTCTGTTTTTAAGAGAAAATCCTTTATTGTGATACTGCATAAAATACTCAGAATAGTAAGCTTTTATAAGTCCTGAGCTTTTTTTAATGATAGAAGTTGCATCTACTTTTTCTTCTGTAAACATCTTAAAGCCTCTGCCAATAGGTAAAAAACTGGCTTAACTTTATAATCTCTTTTATGAAGAATCTCTTTGACTATGTCTATAACAATGCCGTTATTGGTTTTTTGAAAAACATATGGAGGTGTATAACTACTAAAAACTACTTTCAACTCTTGATTGGTTACTGCAAAAAGTGTTAATGGTAATAAAAAAGATGTAATAAAATTTTCAATTTCTCTCACTTAGTAGGAAATTTAAGATAAAACGTTGTCTCCTCTTTTAACTTAGACTCTAGTTTGATATCTATACCATAAGTATAGCAAACACTCTTTACTATATCAAGTCCTATCCCAAAACCACCTATCTCTTTGCTCTTCCTTTCGTATCTGTCAAAGATAGCTTTTTGGTCATCCTCAGCTATACCTATACCCTTGTCTTCTATACTAAAAATATGGTTTTTTAGAACTATCTTGACCTCTGTTTTTGCATATGAATATTTTAGAGCATTCGATATTAAGTTGTTTATCACTTTTTGTATACGAGAACGATCCATGTTTATTGTTGTTGGCTCTAACTCACAGAGTATAACATTGCCTCTCATTCCTGCAATTTCATCAAAAAATCTTACACTCTCTCTAACAAGTTCACTTAAATCAAACTCTTCATCTAAAACTTCATCTTTGTCATTAAAGGCTATAAAAGAGAGTGAATTATATATTTGTGATATAAGTTTAGCACTAATAGAGATATGGTTTACCACTCTTTTATCTATATCTCCTTTTGCTTTTAAAGATGAAACACTCATCATCAAAGCAGATACTGGCGTATTGATATCATGTGCACTATCTTTGATAAAACAGTTTAGCTTCTCCATTCTTGATTTTATAGGAGCTATGAGAAGTCTACTTAAAAAATACCCAGTAAAACCAATAAAAACAACCGAAGCCAATACTACTAAGCCAATAAGTATAATGAGTTTAAACTTCTCTTTAGCCCCTTCACTTCCTTCTACAACTATATAACTAACATCTAAAAGTGGTGTCTTAAGCCTGTCTATATGATACTCATGCGTATTGTTTTTGTATGCTTTTTTAGAGAGATATATCTTTTTTGTATCAAGATTTGAGTGAAGAACGTTGCCATCTTTATCAAAAAGCCCAACGCTTAGAGTTTTTGAGTTCGTATTAAATTTATACTCTTTGTTTTCCATCTGTGCGTGCATAAGCTCTTTTTCTATCCACATTGCTTTGTTTGACATTTCAATGGAACATTGATTGTCTATGGAAACTATCTCTTTATTGTAGTAAAAAACTCCGATAATTGAGACCAAAACCATCGCTGAGAGTATATATATAGCTAAAAAGCTAACTAGTGCTTTTCTCTCTTGGCTATTCAAAGTAGTACCCACTTCCTCTTATGGTTTGGATTCTCTCATATCCGAGTATATTTCGTAGGTTTTTTATGTACACTCGTATGGTCGCATCACTTGGCATTGATTCATATTCCCAAAGATTTTGCATAAGCTCTTCTGCTGAAACTACTCTTTTTTTATGACTACTTAGGTACAGAAGTATCTCACACTCTTTATGAGCTATCTGGTGTTCAATTTGATCAATAATAAGCTTGTTTTTTGTAGGAATTAGAGTTATGTTTGAATCAAGTTGAACTATCTCTTCACTCTCTATTGAAAATCTTTTTTTAATATTATTTATACGTAAATCCAACTCTTCTAAATCAAAAGGCTTTTTGATATAATCATCACAACCACTTTCAAAACCGTCTTTCATATGAGTTGTATCTTGATACGCTGTTATGACTATGGCTGGTGTTGTGTTGTTGTACTCTCGCAATGTCCTCACGACATCAAGCCCACTCTTTTTAGGAACATTTATATCAAATAAAAGCAGATCAAACTTAGTTTCACTAGCTTCATCTAAAGCTCTCTCTCCATCTTCAACATGAACAACACCATATCCACTATCACGCAAATGATAAGTAAGTATATCTGAGAGAATTGGGTCATCTTCTAAGAGTAATATCTTCATGTTTTTCCCTTGAAGTTATTATATATTTTTTTCGTGTAGTTTGCGTTTATATAATTGATAACTCTTTTTTTAATAATACTTTTATAAATGACTGATAAGGTATATCAAGTGCATTTGCTTTTACTTTTAACTCTTCAAGCATATCAGCAGGTAGTCGAAGTGATATTGTTTTAGTACTCTTTTTCAAATTTGGGAATTTTACAAGTTGAGCACTACTCCAATCTACAAACTCTGAACTATCATGAGTCTGCCAAAACTCATTTTCTTCTTTTTGAGATATAAAATTAGGAATTGTTTTTAAAGTTTTCATATATAATCCTCTCCTTTTTATTCATAAGTCTTGCACTTATAACTCGTATCTTGTTTTTTCTTTTAGTAAAAACTACAAATAGAGTGTTTTTTTC
>DQTM01000143.1 GCA_015662785.1 Sulfurospirillum arcachonense
CACTCTACCAATATTGTAGCAACAGTTTTACCATTGTATTGGCGAGATGGAAGTACAGCTATATAATATTCATTATTATAAAAATAGAGATTATTTTTTATCTCTTTTTCAATAAGGCAAAAAATAGCAAAAACAGAAGGAGTCTCTTTAAGTGACTTGATATGTTGAAAATATCTGTTTACACTACGATTTTCTGATTTTATTAGTTGACTTAGAGTTTTAGGATGAATTGTACTTATGTAAGCATCATATTCTTCAATTTTGTTATTAAATTTTAAAGCTTTTACTCTTCTTCCTTCTGTAATAACTTCAGTAATTTCACTTTTTGTTTTTATGGTACTTTTTTTTAGTAAGTTTTTTATGGTATCTACGATAGCTTTCCCACCACCATCTATTTTTCTTGTACCATCAAGCATCGCAATCATCATTTTTGCATATATATCAAATGATGCTTCTTTAAATTGCTGTTTTGAAAAGAATACAGTGAAATGACGCAATAACTGTTTCAATTTAGAATCATTAAAATCAGCCATTACTTCATCAAGTGATCTAGGGTCTACAGGAGCATTAGCAGAAATAATTGATGCATTGCGACACTCAGAAAAAAACTTTTCTATAGCAGGTTTTTCTTGTGGAAAACGTTTTTTTAACATTGTTTCAAAAGCTATAGAACTATTTGGAATATGAAAAGTTTCATTATCAATATACAATGAATCAAATACTTGATCATACATACTAAATTTTAACTTATCTTTTAAATTATAACGTTCAAACATTGAGTAAAGATATTGTCCCTTTGCTAAAGAGCCAGAATAGTGAAATCCTATATCAAACAATACACCTTTTCTAAAAAAAGAGTTAAATACACCTCCAACGGTGCTACTTCTTTCATATATTGTTGGACTGTATCCTTTTTTCTCAAGCATTAATGCACATATCAGTCCACTAAGACCACCACCGATAATGGCTACTTTCATCGTACCATGCCACCACTAATATTAAGGACTTCTCCTGTTACATATGTAGCTTTATCTGCTAGGAAAAAGACACACTCTGCAACCTCTTCTGGTTTGCCAATACGCTGCATAGGGATACTTTTTTTCATCTCTTTAATTGGTAAATTTTTAGTCATTTCAGATGCTATAAGTCCAGGTGCTACCGCATTTATTCTAATATTATAACGAGCAACTTCTACACTCAGAGCTTTTGTAAAAGCTATCATTGCACCTTTTGCTGCTGAGTAGTTAGTTTGTCCAGCATTTCCAACAATACCAGATACTGATGCGATATTGATGATAGCTCCGGATTTATTTGAAATCATGTTTTTTAGTAAAGTTTTGGTAACATAGTATGTTCCATTTACGGAAGTATCTATTACACTGTTCCACTCTTCATCACTCATCCAGAAAAATAGATTGTCTTTTGTAATCCCCGCATTATTTACCAGTACATCTACTTGAATGTTTTCTAATGCACTACGAACACTCTCTTTGTCAGTAATATCAAATTGAATTGTTTCAGAATTTTCCAAAGAAGTTTTAAGCTCATTTGCTTTATCTGCACCATTTCTGTAATGCAGATATACAAAATACCCTTTATTATGAAAATATTTAGCACAAGCTTCACCTATAGCTCCCGTTGAGCCTGTAATAAGAACTTTTTTCATACAAATGCTCCCTCTTTAATCATTTCTGCTATTTTTTGAATATCAAAATCCATGCGACGATCTTCAGTAAGTTTTTCTACTTTTTCTCTTATAGTTGCATAATTTTTTTGTAGAGTAGGTGAACACTTCTCTTTTCCTCTAATATCAACAGCTTGAGCAGCTCCAATAAGTGCGATACTCAACATAAGAGTTAAGTTTGGAATCTGTTCTGCAAAATGTAGTGCTGCTGTTGTTCCCATACTGACTTTATCTTGGTTGTATGACTCTGTAGGTCTAGAATTTAGTGAAGCCGGTACACTATTTATCATAACATCTGCACTTAAAGAGCTTAAAGTTATTTGCATAGCCTTAAACCCATGATGCGTAGATTTTTTATTTAACTTCAAGCTTTCACCTAGACCTTTATTAAATTTATGATCTATCAAAAGTGCAAACTCTTTATCTAAAATATCTGCAAGATTACCTGCACATATTCTCATTGTATCCATTGCATGTGCTATATATCCACCATAAAAGTTACCGGATGTATATATTTTACCACCTATATGATCAATAAGAGGATTGTCATTGACTCCATTTATCTCTGTCTCTATCCATTTTTTTGCTATTTCTAAATTATCACGAATTACACCTAGAACTTGTGGAGCGCATCTAATAGAGTAGCGGTCTTGAATATTTTGTTCTTTTTCAAGGTGGAAGTTTTCATATCTGCTGAAAGCTTCATGTGTAAGTTGTGATCCTTGACATTTTCTAAGAATATTTGCAGCAGTTGTAATCTGCCCTGCAAAGGGTTTGCTTGCATGTACAAAAGGTTCCAAAGGTGTGGTATCACAAAGTAAAAGTTCATATATGGAGGCAATAAATGTTTCTGCTGTATTTAGAATAGTTTCAAACTTATCTATAGAATCAATACCTATGGCACTCATTGTGGCAGTACCATTCATAATAGCAAGAGCCTCTTTGGGTTTAAAACGATAAGGTTCTATGTCAAGTTCTCTATAAACATCAGCAGTATTTCTAACCTCACCCTTATAATAAACTTCCCGTTCACCGGCAATCACAGCTGCAATGTAGGAGAGTGGTGTCAAATCTCCACTTGCACCTACAGATCCTTGAGAAGGAATACGAGGATATATCTCTTTATTCAAAAGAAGTTCAAAGCGTTTAAGAAGATCATAGCTTATACCACTTTTACCTTTACTAAGACTGATCAGGCGAACAGTAATCATAAGGCGTGATATTTTTTTACTTAAATATTTGCCAACTCCACATCCGTGAAAACTGTAGAGATTTTTTTGTAACTCTTCTGCCTCTTCGAATGCCGCATAGTTTTGTCCAGCTTCACCATATCCTGTAGTCACCCCATAAATAGGACGACCTTTACGGATATTATTTATTAAAAAAGTATGACCAGCATTGATAAAATCAATAAATTCAGGATTTTCACTTACTTTTATTTGTCTATTTTGTAAAAAGTCTTTATAAGATATTTGTGTTGTATTATCTATTATCATCATTAATAACTCCCTGTTGTTTAAAAAAATCATAAAAGTTATACCACTGCTGAGGATACTCTTTTATAATTTTTTCTAAAGTATTTGCATAAATTTGTGCTAAAGATTCTACTGTTTTATTTTTTGAATGAATATCTACTACCATCAGTTTGTAGTGTTTAAGTCCAATATTTACGATAAAAACAGCCATTATAGGTTTTTTAGTTTTTATAGCAATATCAAAAGGACTTCTATTAAAGTTGATTTTTTCATTAAAAAACTCTACTATAACAGTTTTTGCCGGATCTACAACTCTGTCTGCCATAAATGCAACAATTTCACCAGCCATCAGAGCATTTGCAATCTTTATATTTGCAGTAAGACCTCCTTCGTTAAGATCAATGATATGAACATGGTCTTCATTTTGTCGTATCTCTTTGTTTTCAACCTTCTTTAGATCCTCTTTTGTATTTTCTCTCATTACAACATTAACAGTAGGTAATTTATTATCTTGAAGAGCATTTGCAGCTATAGCCCAACCTCCAAAATGAGAAAGCAGTACAATCCCTCCATCACTAAGCTTATAAAAGTCTTTATTGTTTACTTTATCAATTTTTAAATTGGTGGGATCTATACGGGAAACAAAACGATCAAAGATTGAAAATGAAAAAAATCTGATATGTTTGAAATATTGGTTAAAGTTTAAGTTTATCTCTAAATGATCATAATAACTTTGTAGATTTTTTCGTACCGAAGCAGTAGTTAATGAATAATAAAGAGCAATAAAATTAACTATAAATGCTGGAAATTTATAACCAACAGTTTTATAGAACATAAGAATAATTTTAGTTCCAATTGTACTTCCACGCTGCTTTATTTCCATAACCAGCCTCTTAATAGTAAGTAGCGTTGGAAAATCAGTCTTGTATGAGTAATTGAAAGACGAATATTGTCATATAATTTATCAAAATGTGAAACTCTCTCTTCAGTTGGAGGGTAGTAGCACTCTACATCAACATCAACTATCTTTCCACCATTATAAACGTGTAAAGCTAGTACTTCAATTTCAAAATCAAACCGTTTTTTTTTGAGTGGAAGATCCAATATACTTATAGGATAAATTCTAAATCCACTTTGAGTATCACCAAGAGATAAAAATGTTTCAATTTTAACCCAAAAGTTACTAAATTTCCTACCAAATTTTGAGCTTTGAGGCACTGTTTCAGTATTAAAATTACGATTGCCTATAACAATAGTTCCATCTTTGTAAGCATCTATTAATTTTTTAATTTCAGATGCAATGTGTTGTTTATCTGCATCCATTGTTACAAAAAACTTACCTCCAAGCTCTTTTACTCTTTTTGCACCTGTTAGTATTGCTGCACCTTTACCTAGGTTTATATCATGTCTGATTATCTCAATATTTGTATTTTTTAGTTTTATTGGTATGTTTGAGCCATCATCAACAACTATAACTTTATAGCTAAATCTAGTTACATTATTTACAACTTCTTCGATATATGGTGAGTTATAGGTAGGAATAACAATATATATCATAGAACAAAATCCGCAACTTCATGATTGTCAACTATTGCAACAATCTTCCGTTTTAATTTTTTATATATAATTGTAGATCCTGGCTGTACAGGTTTTATAAATTTTACTTTTTTAATATAATTGATTTTATGATCAAATAGTTTCGAAATTATTTCAAGGTGAATAAATCCAGGAAGGATAGGTTGTCCTGGAAAATGTGCTTTAAAAATCGGGTGTTCTTTATTACTTAAGCGAACAATTGCATTATCTTTGCTTTTTTTTATAATTGTAAATAGATTTTTTGTTATATTACTCATATTGTTTTATTGGTATTGTTTATTTATATAATATGTCAAGGTATTAATAGAAGAAAAAATATTTTCTACATCAGACATATTGGTAATCTTTACACCAAAATTTTTTTCTAGAATAAGTGTTAACTCTATTGCATCTACAGAGTCAAGTCCTAAGCCTTCAGTACCAAATAGAGGACTGTCATCATCAATTTCTTCAATACTCATATCTTCTAAATTAAGACCATTTATTATTGCCAATTTTAAATCTGAAGTCGTAATCATATTTTTTAAACCTTGTGTAATTGAATTTAATCAAATTTCTGTAAAATTATACAACATTAAAAATTAAAACTTTTTTTACATACCATTAGTGTATGACCAAAGCCAAGATTGTCAATTTGTTCTACTACTTTTAATCCAGCATTTTCAACAAAGCTTTTCATTTGAGTAGATTTGTACATTTTGCTTTTTCCATTGGCAAGAGCAGTAAAATATGGTGAAGTATTAATAAGGCAAAAGCTGCCTATATTATGACTTTGTCTATCCCAAAATGGTTCTATAACATATACTTTTGCATTTTCATCTATTGCTTTGTTTACTCTTTTTAAAATCTTAACTATATCTTCAGGTCCAAAACAGTCTAAAAACTGACTCATCCAAATAGCATCATATCCTTCTTTAAATGGCTGACTATGATCTAAAATATCCATTGCAATTCCATCAACTCTATCTGAAACACCAGCATTTTCTGCATTTGTTAAGGCAATATCGATCTGTTTAGAATGATCTACAATAGTCACGTGTGTTTTAGGTGAAGCTTGTGTTAAAGCTATTGCCCATTTGCCAGTGTTGCCACCTATATCCATCAGTTTTTTAGGTGCACGTTCTGCCATTATTTTTACCAATGTTTTAAAGCAAGCATCTGAGTAGAAGTGATCAAATTTAAACCAGCTTTTTTTTGCTTTTTCAGGAAGTTCTGACAAGTGAGGGTAGATTGTTTCCCAAGAAGAGTTAAACGCTCTGTGCAATCCTGAAGGTTTACTTTCTAAAAGTGCTTTATCTAAATCAAAAAGACCAATATAGTTTACATCGTGGTTAAAGTTCATATTGATATTTGTAATATCATCAAAAAGAAGAAAATATCCAACATCTGTTAAAAAGAATTTATCATCTTTCAACTCTAAAGCATTCATACTCAAACCTGATTCACAAAGAACTTCTACTGCATATGTTGATAGCTCTTTCTCTTTTGCTATCTCTTCTATTGTACACCCTGTTTTTTTATTGTCATACAACATTTTAAATATTCCAAAGTCTCTTAAAAGTCTTGCAGTTTGAAATATTACAGGAGCAAAAGCAATTTTTTGAGCCTCTAAAAGTGCTTCTTCTCCAGATAATTTTTTATTTTTCATAAAAATTCCCCTTGTTTAGTTTAAAGATTTATAAGAACTTTTTTAGAGCCATTTTCAAACATAGCTACAACATCAATTAAGTCTTTGACTGACGGTATGATTTTTTTATCTGTTAATGAATCAATTGGTACAGCTCCATTGCTATCTTTTGCAATTTCAACAACAACAGCGGCTCCAGATTCAAGAAACTCAGTACACTCTTTTACCTCTTCAATTTTTGGAATGTCTATGCACTCTGTAACTATACAAAATACTTTTTCTTTAGAGACAAGTGCCTGAAGAGCTGCAGTTTTTAACGCATCTTTTGATGTTTTAATACCAGATGAAACAGTGATGATCTCATCAGTATCTTTTTTTAGAAGTGAAAAGTAAGAGGGTGCTGTATTATAAACACTATTTTGAAATGATGTGGGCGAAATGGGTATTTTATTGAAAATAGAGGTTGTAATTTCTGCAGTTGGCTGAAGTTCTCCAAATGCACTGCCATATACAATTTTTCCATTTTCAAATCCACATTTGTCAGCTAAGTAGAGCATTATTTTTGCATTACGGGTTAATCTTCTTCTAACCATCATTTTGGGAACTATTCTTTTTTCATCTAAATTCTCTATCTTTTTAGGAGCATAAACTTTAGCAGCAGATAAAATGTTTATTGCAACTTTTCTCATTTTACTCTCCCCAAAAGAAGTGATGCATTGTTTCCACCAAATGCAAAAGAGTTACTTAGTACATAACAAGGCTTTGTCTCGATAGGATCTGTTGGTATATTCAATGAGTTATTTTCTTGCTCAATCAGTCCAGTTTGAGGTGGAATGATTCCCTGACGTATAGTTTCACAGGCAATTGCTACTTCAAGGGCTCCAGCAGCACCAAGTGTATGACCTGTAATTGCTTTGGATGAACTTACATAACAGTTGTTAAACATTTGTGAAATTGCCAATGCTTCTACATTGTCATTAGCGACTGTACCTGTTCCGTGAGCATTAATATAATCAATTTCACTTGGTTCTATTTCTGCATCTTTTAAAGCAGCACTCATAGCTGCTATAGCACCTTTTCCTTCAGGATCAGGGTGAGTCATGTGATGAGCATCGCTACTTGCTCCTGCACCAAGAAACTCAATGCTTTCATCGCTTTTTTCTGAGCTTAAAAGCAATACGGCAATAGCCTCTGCAACATTCATACCGTTTCTGGATTTGTCAAATGGACGACAAGGAGTATCAGATAAAACTCCCAATGCATGAAAACCACAAACTGTTGTATGACATAGTGCATCTGCACCAACTACCAATATATTTTTATATGCATCAATTTCGATCAATCTTTTTGCAAGAAGTAGGGCGTTGGCACTTGAAGTGCAGGCAGTTGATATGGCACGAGTATCTGCAAAGCTAAACTCTTGATCAAGTGTTTCACTAATAACTGAGACGGCATGTTTTGAAGGATCAATATTTTTATAATTTCCATCTCTAAAATAGATGGTTTCACTTTCACGCATACCACCTACAG
>DQTM01000262.1 GCA_015662785.1 Sulfurospirillum arcachonense
CGTCGATCTGCAATGTTTCGGCTTAGGACGATCTCACTGTTACCTGTTCCTTTAAACTCTTCAAAGATTACTTCATCCATTCGGCTACCTGTATCAACCAGTGCCGTTGCGATAATAGTTAAACTTCCTCCGTTTTCTATGTTTCTAGCAGCACCAAAAAATCTTTTTGGTTTATGAAGTGCATTGGCATCCACACCACCTGAAAGAACCTTTCCGCTTGAAGGTGTTACAGTGTTGTAAGCACGAGCTAGTCTTGTAATAGAGTCAAGCAAGATTACAACATCTCTACCAAGTTCGACACGTCGTTTGGCTTTTTCTATGACAAGTTCAGCTACTCGTACATGGTTTTGCGCAGGAAGATCAAATGTAGAGCTGTAAACCTCACCCTTTACACATCTCTCCATATCTGTAACTTCTTCGGGACGCTCATCAACCAAAAGTACGATAAGCTCAATTTCAGGGTGATTGCGAGTAATGCCATGTGCAAGCTCTTTCATTAACTCTGTTTTACCGCTTCTAGGAGGAGCTACAATGAGTCCACGCTGACCTTTTCCTACAGGTGTAAAAAGATCTAAAACACGTCCAGTCAGTTTGATAGGGTCATATTCTAGTTTAATCTTCTCTTGAGGATAGAGTGGAGTAAGGTTGTCAAATAGTGGTCTGTTTTTACTCTCATTTACCGGCATATAGTTTATGGCTTCTATTTTAAGAAGTGCATAGTACCGCTCTTGCTCTTTTGGAGGACGCACCTGTCCAGTTACAACATCACCATTTCTAAGTGCAAATTTTCTAATTTGGGTACTTGAAACATATGCGTCATTGCTTGAGTTTGAGAAGTTGGCATCCATAGCACGTAAGAAGCCATATCCTTCATTTGTTATCTCAAGAATACCTGTAAAGAGAATATACCCACCTTTACTTACTTGAGACTTTAGAATCTCAAACATGAGATCTTGACGTTTTAGCTCATTTGGATGTTCAACACCAAGCTCTCTGGCGATCGTTATCAACTCTTCAATACTCTTTTGACGGAGGTCTTCTATCTTATACCCCTCAACAGGGATGTGTGTTCTATTCTTATTGTTGCCATAGTTACGATTTGAGTGTTCGCTCATGATTCCTTCTTTTTTGAACTTATGTAGGTAGAATTCTGGCAGTGATATATGCAGAAGTGCTTGTAGCACTTGTGTGTCAGATACTTATCGCTATTGTATCAATTTTATGATTTTTTTGTCAACCTAATAGGGCGAGATTATACCCAAAAATGGTCAAATATATAGATTTATACTATTGCAAAAGCAAGTAGAGTGGGGTATAGAAAAACATTTAACCACATCATTACAGAAGAAAGTGGCATAGAAAACATAGCTTTAAATTCTGGTGAAAGAGACTCTTCTTCTACCTTTTTTACAAGCCAAAGTTTAGTAGATATATCAATGGCTTTCATAATTGCAATGATAGATACAGTAGCTCCTCCATAATAAAGATAGGCAAAAATAGCTACATAAAATGATGGATGCATAAAAAAAAGTAAAAATAAATTTGTATGGTAGTAGCCTCTTATTTTATCTATAACACCACCAAAAGTAGGTGCATTTTGCCACCAACTCTCAAATATTTCACAAATAAGAAGTACAATTAGAAAAAAAATAGCAGTTACATCTATCATTATCTACAGCCTTATGAACTCTTTTTTATGATTTAAAACTTTAGTCAAATACCTTCTTGCCTCTTTATAAGGCATTGATGTTTTTAATTTGTAATAGACTTGAGATGGAGTTTTTGAGTTTATTATCCTAAAAGCTCTATCTCTACTTTTAGAAAAGGTTTTTAGAACATTTCCACTTCCTGTATTGTAAGCACTTATCACACAATACTCCCTTGAAACAGGATTGCGAATTTTACCAAGATATTTGAAATTTAAGATATTTAGATAGGCACATCCAAGCTCTATATTATTTTTAGCATTAAAAAGATATTGGCGTGTTGGTGTCCAATTTCTCTTTTTTACGTGTTTATATGCATCTCTTCCTGCAGTTTTAGGAACTATCTGCATCAGTCCAAATGCTCCAGCACCACTTACTGCATACTGGTTAAAATCACTCTCTGTCTTAATGATTGCATACACCAAGTTCTTGCTTATATTGTATCTTCTAGCAAATCTCTCTACATATGGCTTGAACTTTTTAACTCTTACTTTTTCGTGATCTTTAACCATTCTAATCTTTACAAAGTGAACAGGTACTCTTTTTCCATTTTTTACAATATACTTTTTTTGCAGTCTATTTTTTGTTAGATATTTGGCAAAATTTTCAGCCCTCCACCTATAAAGGATAGCTTTGTTTTGATGATCTAAAACTTCTTGATAAAGGTAAGGCCTACCTCCAATTTTTACAGGTTTAGCAGAGTAAAGGTCAATTCCTCGTGGATCTTCAGGTGTTAAAAGAGTAGTAACTATAGCTTTCTTAAGACTTGTAATTGGAGTTTTATAGTCCAAAGTTTCAACAGTAACAATACCTTTATCAAAATCTATCTCTGCTCTACTTCTGTAGTTTTGTAAATATTTCACATACTTGGTACGGCTTGGTTTTTTTACATTTTCCCTACCCCAGTTATATGAAACATTATTTAAAAACCTTTTCATGTCAGCAACAAAACTTCGTATATCCCTTTCAAACTGTTTTGGATTTGTTGTATACTTGATAGATTTTCGTTTTACAAAACTCTTTATTGCTGTATTAGGATCTTTACTTAAAGCCATTTGCACTACTTGAGAGTAGTCACTTGATGCACAACTACTTAAAAGAATGGTAATTATGATAAAAGTCAAAAGTTTTTTGAACATAGATCTCTCACCTATTTTATTTTGCTTATTAAAATTTTACTGGATGTATTATATTCAATTTTAAACTGAAATTATTATATCTGTAGAATAAAACGGCAACTTTTTATTTTTTGACTACAATTGTTAGGAAGCAAATCAAAAAAATAGAAAAATTTGCAAAAAAATTCAAAA
>DQTM01000122.1 GCA_015662785.1 Sulfurospirillum arcachonense
ATGATTTTATTCCAATCTTTATCAAACATAATAACAGTAGGAGTTACACGAGAGCCAAATTGCATTTTAAGTGATAGAGATGTAGTTTTTACAGCGGGAGTTTTATCCCCAATTTCATAATTCTTTTGTTCGTCTATTGGAATGTAGTAAACATTCATCTTACCCTCAATCAAAGAGCTTAACTCGCTGTTTTTAGTTATATCTTTTTTCAGTACCTCACAGTATGGACAGCCTTTACTTCCCAAAATCAACATTACATTTTTTCCATTTGCTTTTAGTTTTGAATCGTATGAAATTACTACTTCTGCTTGCAGCATACTCATACTAAAAATCAAAGTTATAAAACCAATTAAAATTTTCATCAACACTCCTCTTATTTTTTTAGACTTCTTACATGTAAAGAGTTAAGAGTAAACTCAACTCTCTTTTATTATACCTTTTTCTATATAAAATTGTTTTAATTCTTTATAGATATCTCCAGTCTTTCTATTGACACCTTCCCATCTTTTTGAGTCTATAAACTCTAGTGTAGCTTCAAATTGTTCTGGTCCCATGTATCCAGGAACTACAAGTATACTCTGTGTCTGCTTATCTGTAAAGATAAGAGTTGGAGTAGCTTGAATACCATATATATCTTTTAATGTATTGGTATCAACTTGAGACATCTCACCTTGGTGGTCTAGTAGGTGCATTTTATTTGTGTCAATTGACAATGTATAAGTAGAAAAATCATTTGCAAGGCGATTTTTTAGAATATCACTTGCTAAAATATCATCTTTTAGTTGGTCACAGTATTTACATGTAGAGCTTTCAAATATAATCAAACCATATTTTCCATTTGAAGATATTTTTGAGTTGTCTTGAACAATATTACTCAAGTCACGCTTTTTGGGTGTAGCCATTTTAGTTTCAACTTTTTTTGCTGCATGGGTTTCTATTTTTCCCTGAGCGACTGGTTTCTCTTGCATGATTTTTGGTTTAGTTTCAGTTACTACTGTTTTATCTTCACATCCAGTAAAGATAAAAAGGGCTGCTATAAGCAGCCCTAAAACTTTAGAAAAAGTTTTTATCATTTAACAGCCTTAGCTGCGTCCATAAAGAGACTACCAATTTTATTGATATGATCTTTATTGTTTAATATACCAGGATTTGTGTTTACTTTATTCCACAAATCTTTGTTGCTCATATGTTCATGACATCCCATACAAACACCAGTTCTCTCCATTCTAACTCTCATATCTTGAGGGAGTGGAGCAGAAGCAGGCCAGTGAGTACCAACAGTTTGTAATTGCTTACCTTCTCTTGTTACTATTTGAGACCAATCATAAGTCATACCAGGAATACCTGTCATCTGTGGTTGCTTGTTTTTAGCAATCATTTCGCCAGTTCTTAAATCCTGAAGTCCAACATATTGATCTTTCTCATAGCCTCTGAAGAATTGTCCATCTTGAATACCATAACCTAAAGTTTTTGGATTAGAGTGACAACTTTCACAAGTTCGGGCATGTCTGCCAGTTGTATGAGGTTGAACAGGTGACATATCTGTTCCTGCAACCAATGAACCGTTAGGACCATCTGGAACTTGAGCTTGTTTGTTAAGGATGATAGTCTTTCCATTTGGTCCAATTACCGTAAATGTAACTTGACAACCAGGAATGATAGGAGTAACTAGTCCCTCACCGTTGATTCCTAAAATTGGGTCTTCCCATCTTAGGTAACTTCTACTTTCACTTGCTTTACCAATTTGCTTAACACCTTTAGTTCCAAGAACTGATTCAAGAGTTTCACCATTTTTAGCGTGAGTACTACCACTTGCAATCCAGTCTATCTTAGTCTTGCCTTTAGTATAGTCCACTTTAATGTGACAACCATAACACTGTGGAGCCCAATCAGCGTGACAAGCATAACACTCTAGGTTATCCATGTGTGCTTGAACTGAATCCATAGATACTTTAGCCTCTTTAGATACCCAAGAGTTGTTATCATGCTTCTCTCTAAGTAGAGGAACAACGAGGTCTTTTCCACTAGCAAGGTGAGCTATAACTTCATTAACACCTTTTTTCTTTATAACGTTACCAAGTGGGTTACCACGTGTTGATAATAAATATCCACCTTCAACATCATAAACCGTACCATAAGTCATCCACTCAGGAAGAGTTTTATCTAATCCTCTAGGACCCTCAGGTGTTTCGATTCCAAATTTTTCACCATATCCAATTTCTAGTTCCCATGGATAAGCAGTGTTTGTACCATGACAATCAGAACATTCTATTTCAACTTGCGCTAGTGTTGTACCAAATATAGTACCATCACCATGCATATCGATAGATGTGTGACAATCTTGACAAGTCATGCCAGCTTCAAAGTGAAGATCTGATTTGATATGAGAGTATCTCTTACCATGACTTTTTGGTTGACTTCCACCACTTGCAGTAACAGGTGAACCATAAGGTTGCTCCATTAAACCAACATAACTTGGTCCAATTCTCTTACCACGGTTGTGACATGAGTTACAAGTTTCAGGATGAAGACCACTAAACTCTTTATCGCCAACTTTTACTTTAGCTTCACGAGAAGCTTGCATAGTATGAACTAAAAGATGTCCATGCTCTTTAGTGTCGATAGATTTATCATCACCTTCATAGATACCTTCATTTCCATAAGGAATATGACAAGCACTACAACCCATACCTCTCCAATCGCCTCTACCTTTTCTACCTCTTATACCAATGTGACATCTTTGACAGTCACTTCTTTGATAAGTAATAGAAGCTGCATAACCAAGTTCATCATCATTCATTTTCATCAAATCTTCTGAAGATTGAGGAGGAAGAGGAAGTTGTTTAAGCTGAGTAGGAAATTGGTCAGGATATTTATCCATCATATTTAACATATATTTTTTATATGTATCAGTACCCCAATTTGGCTCTTTACCATCGTTATCTTTAACATCATAGTTAGCGAATTTAACTTTTTTAGTTGGTTCACTTCCCCATGAGTGTAGATTACCCTGAATTTTTCCAGCTTCTGTCTGCATAAGAGCTTTTTTCATGTTTGATACAGTTGTCGCATGACACATACCACATGTTTTATCAGCTATCCAGATTGAACCTGGGTCTCTTACGAATGCTTCTAGCCCGCCTGGATGATTTGGTGCACCCTTGTGCGCCATCTCTTTCTTAGTAGCCGTTACATCACCACCATGACAAACAGTACAGCCGTCAGGGTCATTAACCCCTGCGCCCATAGCTTTAATCTGTTTCATCATGTCAGAATCTTGATGTCTTATATCTTCTAGTCCGTTGTGACACGACATACAGCCTTTATCAGCTGCATTTGCACCAATTGCGAACGCAAAGAACAAGAACATCATAAATATGCTTTTCTTTAGCATATTGTCCTCCTTTTTGTAATTTGTCATTTCTGACTTTAACAATTTTACTCTTCCATAGTGCCAGATAAGTGCCTATTGATTAATATCAATATATTATGGTAACAATTGATTTACAATTAAGATATAATTATTTAAATAAGGAGAATTAATTGAGATTACTATTTATTACTATTTTAATAACATCATCTCTTTTTGGTTATGGAACAGCCATAAAGTGGATATCAACACTAGAAGATGCAAAAGAGATTGCTCAAGTTGAAAAAAAACCAATTTTACTTTTTATACACTCTACTGCATGTTTTTATTGTACTGTTTTAGAAGCAAAAGTATTTCCAGATAAAGGCTTACAAGAACACCTAAGAAAAAATTTTATACTTTTAGCACTTGATGGCTCAACAGATGCAGATGCTTTTGAAGGACAAGATGGACAAGCACCTCCACGCTATATCACTAGTGTTACACCTGCTTTTTTCTTCATTGGACCAGATGAAGAAAAATTAGGAGCCAGAGGAACTAAGCATATGGTCATATACGGTTATTGGACAATCGAAGAGTTAAAAGAGTGGTCAGATGATGCTATTAAAAAATTTAAGAGGTATTATGGAGACAAGTATGCTAAATAGAGTTCTTTTTATCTTTACATGTACAGCTTTTTTTACATCATCTCTATTTGCTTTACAAAATATAGCAGGTCAAAAATACTATCTAAAATACTGTTCTCAGTGTCATGGTGCTGGAAACCGTGGCGGAGGGCTTGCTAAAAGTTATGAGTGGGAAGAGTACTTTGAAAAAGACGCAAAATTGATACTGTTTTTTCACGAAGAAGAACCAAAAGCTTTAGAGTATTTAAAAACAGATAAGTTTAAAAGACAGAGTAAGAAAATGAAGAAGTTTTTGATAGAGTTTGCAA
>DQTM01000099.1 GCA_015662785.1 Sulfurospirillum arcachonense
AATTCCTCTTTTGAATATCCTGTTAATTTGCATAGTGCTTTACTTATATAAGTAATATTGCCATCAATATCTGATGAAGATATTAAAACATTGTTGTCAATCATTGTTAGATATTTTTCTGTTTTCATTGCAAGCGAAATAATGTCGCATTTTCTACTCATAGCAAATTTTAGTGTCTCTTCCCAACTTTGTGTTTTTATAACTTTAATCGGAATGTCAATCTCTTTTTGAAGTATTTTAAAATATTCAGCTACCATACCAATATGTTTTCCATTTTTATCTTTCATGACATATGGAGCCCATGTGTCACCTGTACCTAAAGTTATAGTAGGATGATTTTTTATAAAGTCTTTTTCTTTTTGTGTTAGAACAACGTTAGAAGAGGCTTGAATAGTAGATGAAAAAAAGAGAATAATAAATAAAATAGTTTTTATCATTAACACTTTCATCTCCTTTGCAACTATGCTATCACAATTTATATTTCTAACGGTTGTTTTGCTAATATAACTCCATCTATATCTACATAAATGTAGTCATTCTCTACAAACTCAACATTTGCAAAGTTTAAGTTTATGCCTATTTCTCCACTGTTTTGAATTGGTGCTTTTTTAGGGCAAGTTCCAAGAGCTAGAAGTCCCACATTTATATCTTTTGTAGCTTCTATATCTCTAACGTAGCCATTGACTATAATACCAACCCAGTTGTTCTGCTTAGCAAATGCCATAAGCTTATCACCAACAACTGCAACATACTTAGCTCTCACATCAACAACACAAACTCTTGATTTGCCATCGCTTTTAATAAGTTTTATAAGTTCTGTATTGTTGTCTATGAGTCTACATGTAGCTATTTGCCCACTAAACTTGGAAACTCCCCCAAAAGAGCGAAAACCACTAGCTAAAACTTGCACCTCATCATCATACTTGTCACATAAATCTGCTGTAAAAAATTCTGCCATAATTATTCCTTTTATTCAAATATAACGGGTAAAACTGAAAGTACAATTAAAATTGCCATAGTAATATTAAAAATTCTTACATGTAGCTCATTTTTAATAAGTTTTTTTAGATAAACACCACCAAGTGTCCAAGTGTTAGTCGAAATAACGCCTGAAAGAAAATATATAAAAGCGATAATAAGAACTTGTGCAAAACCATGCTTAGGGTCTGTTATAAAAGAGAGAGTAGCTGTGATAGCCATTACCCAAGCTTTTGGATTTACCCATTGAAATGATGCAGCTTGTAAAAAAGTAAAAGGCTTACTCTTCTTAGTCTTTGTGTTTAAATCACTTTTTGAACTGGCTATTTTCCATGTCATCCAAAAAAGGTACGAGATACCTAGAACTTTTAAAACAGTAAAAAGCATAGGAAAGAGCTCAAAAACAGCACCAATTCCTAAGCCAACACAAATGACCATTAAAGTAAACCCTAGAGAAACACCAACCATATGAGGTATGGTTTTTTTATAACCAAATGTAAGCCCAGAAGAGAGCAGCATGATGTTGTTTGGTCCAGGGGTCATAACTCCAGCTAATGTAAAAGAGACTATTGATATTAACATAGTTAGGGAGTAGATTTCTTGCATTATAAACTAGACCAAAACATTTTAATCCATAATACCCAAGTACTAGTATAACCCACGTCACTAAAAGCAACATTTTGATTTGTATCGTAGATAATAGTAGTTGGAAAAACAGTAACTCCATAACTCTTTGTAAGAGAGCCATCTTGGTCGTTGATAACCATGAAATTTACACCATTCTCTTTTTGGTAATTTTTTATCTCTTCGTCACTTCCCGATTGTGTTGCAATACTGAGGACTTGAAAGTCTTCTGATATTTGTTGAATGTTAGATGCTTCAACTTTACAAATAGGACACCAAGTAGCCCAAAAGTGTATCATGATAGGTTTTTTGTTGTTTATTGTGTAGCTCTTACCTTCTATTAGAGTTACATCAGATAGTAGTAGCTCAACTTTGTTTAAATCTGTACTTCTGTATAGGCTAATAGCATTGCTCATAACAAATAGAAGTATAGAAAAAAGTATGATTTCTTTTGTGTATTTTTTTAGTTTGTTTATCATCCCAATTAGAGTACACTAAGAGAAGTTATAAAGTGATTAAATATAGTAAAAGAGAATGAAGTTAGGGGCAAGTATTTACTATTAACCAGAATCTTAACTTTTTGCTTTGCAAAACTCGCTCAAAAACGTTACATGTAACGTTTCTTCACTGAGACAGTACAACATCTTTTCCGAAAATATTTTAGAAATTTCTTGCATTTCAAATGTAGGAAAAGAAGAAAAAGAGACAGCAACTGCTTGTTGTTTTTAGGTTTTGATGCTTTACATGTAAGGTTGAAATCCTTACATGTAAAGAGTATTAGTTAAAAGTGAATATACGACCCTGATTATTTGTTTTCTAGCATTTTGTTTGTAGGCTCATCAATATCAATGTTTAGCTTTTTACATATCGACATTTTTTTCTCATTTGGTACGCTATACATGTATAAATGCTCTACAACTATTTTTTTCAGTACCGAATAAGTAAGTATATTTTTCTCATGAAGTAGAGTTTCATGAAAATCAATAACTTGTTTTTTATTAAGCCCATTTTGAAAACGCATATTGACTGCCTGTTGAATCATCTTATATGCGGTATTATCTGGGTCTTCTTTTTGGATTTGGCTGTATATGCTTTTTAACTCTTGGTCTCCTATTGCTGTAGCAACTCTTTTTGTGATTCCAAAAACAATATTTGTTGCAAGACTAAAAATGAACCGATTAATTATTTCATCAATATTTGCTTTAGTTTTTATTTCACTTTTTTCAATACGTTCTTTAACTTCTTTTACTACTAGTTCATGATGTTCTTCCATGCTGCCAATTAAAATTTTCAAGCCCCTCAAACCCATTCCATAAGTATTTTTAATTAACTCATGCGTTGGTTCAGCATCTAAAGTACCAGTATAATTTTTAACAACTTCTCCTAAAATATCAATAAGTCTAAAAGCCAAATTTAATTGTTTAAAAATATCTAATTGAGGGATTTCCTCATTATAGTATGCATCATTTTGGTCATCCTCATTTATCTTTCTCTTCAAATCATTGTTTTTTTCTTCTTTTTTAACTTCTATTTCTCTTGATTCTTCAATACTTCTATTCTCTAGTTTATTAACTATATCATCATGAATAGAGTTGTTAAGTTTTTTAATCTCATCGTACGCAAAAGAAAATTCTTCAAATTGTTTAAATATTTTTTTGGCTTCTCTGATTAGCATATTAATAATATCCGTTTTTGGTGACAAATGAAATATAAACATTAAAATATTGGCAAACTCTACTCTGTATAGTCTTTGTGTCATCTTGTTAATTATCTCTGTAATTTCTGATTTGTCAACATTTTGAGAAAAATAGTATGCCACGAAGTAATAATATATATATTTATGTGAAAATTTATATTCACCACAATTTTCTGAAAAAATTCCTGTATCAATAAGTACCTTAAGTATATCTATTCTAGGAGAAAAACCTTTTTTCTTTTTATAAAAACTATCAAACTCGTTTAAGTCTTCAATATCCCAAATATATTTTCTCTCAGTAAACATTTGAAAAGCCAAAGTAGAAGCATATCCAAAGATTGTATTAATATCTTTTTCTTTCAAGGAGTATGAACTATTGTTTAGATATTGCAAGATTAAAAATCTATAATAATGTCCATATGAGCTATTTCCCAATACATTATCATTTGTATCCATTGCTTGAAGAAGAATTAATATATAAAAAGGGAAAGAGGGAACGAAATTCAAGCCTACAGTTTGTGTAATCGCTGTAGCTTTTTCTCGTCTTAGCTTTATTAATTCATCCATTGATATTTCATGTTCTTGTCCCAACTTAATCCAATTTCTAATTAATTGCTCCCTTAACATATGCCCAAAATCTTCTATTTCGTGGTGTATGAAATTACTAAGAGACTCTGATAGTTGGCTTTCAGACATTGCCTCTAGTTCCATTTCATAATCAGCAAAGATGATAATATTTCCATAGCCCATTTCTTCTATTTCATTTATAAAACTTCCTTTGTGGTCATTATTAAGCTTTATATTATGAAAGTCATCTAGCAGTATAATTATATTGTTGAAATTTTCTTGCTCAAACAGTGCCAATGATTTAGAGTTCTGCTCATATTGTTCTTTGAATGCTTTTTGGAGAGTAGTTTTTATAAAATTTTTTCTTTTTGTTTTTTGAATATTTTTTCCACTAACTATCAGAGGAATCAAACCTTTTTCTCTAAATTTTAATTGGAGCATTCTAGCCAGTGATGTTTTTCCTGAATTGTCTTTTCCATATAGTATAGATTTATTGCCATCACATTCTTTTAAAAACTCTTTAGCGGAAAATTTACTAAAAGAATTTTTCCGCTTAACGTTATTTGATTCAATGACTTTTAAATCAGGAAAAACATACAAGTCTTCTAGTTCTAAGTCATCTTTTCTTGGATGATTTAACTTTAACTCAAGAGAGGAAATTTTTTTTAAATAATCTCTATCAAGTTGGAATAACACTTTATTACATGTAGGTAAAAGTATGTCTTCATTTATTATTCTGTTGTAGAACCCTTTATCCCACTCAAAAGTAAAAATATCATGCTTTTTTGTTTCTAAGTCTATTGACAAGAAATTAAACTTACTTACCGTTTCATCATATGAGTCTTGTAAAATTCCACCTTCTATATATTCAACTTCATCGGCTTTAAGTATGTTGTATTGTTTGCTTGCGCTTGTAACATGTTCATGACCAGTTAGAATAATATCACTACTAGCTTCTACTAGTTCTTTAAATTCTCTCAAGTTTTTATGGTTTAGCCAATGTTGCGGATGATGAAAAATTGAAAATGTCAATGAGCTTTGTGTATTTAATAGTTCATCTTTATCTATACAATTTACAGGAAAATATATTTCTGATTGTTTTTCTTTTAATTGTGACATCCACGCTGTATTAAAAGAATTAAAGGAGATAGAAAAATCGCCAATATTGAATTTGTAGTTCATTAATAATTTGTTAGACATTTTTTCTTGAATTGCTTTTTTTGAATCAAAGCCCTCAACGAATTTAAAATATTCTTTTTGTTCTTTTGTACATGTGTCTATTATTGCATTATTTACGGAAGATACATTATCCATAACACCTTTGATTATTAGATTTCTAATAGTTGGGTCTTGGCTAAAATCACAGTCATGATTCCCTGCTGTAAAAATAAATTCAAGGCGTGTTGAAGAACAACATTTTTTTAATCGTTCAGCTAGGTTATAACAAAATCTTTTTGCATTTTGGTACTCAGAGGCTAATCCAGAGTAAGCAATATCTCCAGTAAAAACTATAAAAACACAATTATGCTTTTTTACCTCATTTTTTGTTGCATTAAATATTGCTTATTCTTTGAAGCAAATAGAATTGTTGTCTGCCTTAATGTGAGCATCACTTAGATGAAGTACAGCTATTTTCAAGTCATATCCTTATTGTTCAATTTTAATAAGTAGTATTATATGATATTTTTTATAAAAGTTTTATGTATGAATAAATAGGTGTCTTAAGTTCCGAGGACATAACACCTAATCATTGCCAAAACAGAACCATATGAAGTGTTTATTGTTTGCAAACACCTTTACATGTAAGCCTTTAAAACAGTAAGCTTTTTTATATAAAGAGAACCTTAAAATTTTTTTAGATAATATAGCTCTCTTATACATAATATAAATAGGTTTAATATGAACAAAAAAGTTGTTACAGGTGTAGTGGGCAATGATATACATGTGGTTGCAAACAGATTGATAGATATTTCATTACAAGCTAGAGGTTTTGAAGTTTTTAATCTAGGAGTAAATACATACTTAGAAGAGTTTATAGATGCAGTTGTTGAGACTGATGCGGATGTTCTTCTTATATCTTCACTTAACGGAGAAGCAGAGGGGTGGTGTAGAGAGTTACAGTTTTTACGAGCAGAGTATGAACTTAAAGATGTTATTTTTATGATTGGTGGCAATCTTTCAGTTGGTGAAGCTGCTAACATTGAAGAAATTGTTCCAAAGTATAAGTCTTATGGGTTTGATTTGGTTTTTCATCAGGTTGATTTAAATATTGGCTTAGATACATTAGAAGAGTTTATAGGACACAAATCATGAGTCTACATCAAAAAGAACGTGACATTATCGTCCAAAACCAATACATAGATAATTTTGATTTTGATGAAGTTGAAGACTTTATCAAAAATGCTAGTAAAGATCTGTTTATATCACACAAGTTCAAAAACTCCAATACAACTTTAGTACAACCTCGTGGTGGTTTTCCAACATATCAAAAACAGTTTGAGCTTTATGAAGAGTTTGAAAAAGCAGATATTGATGTTATGCCACTTACTATTGATTCACATACTAGACTCAATGACTATGGAAGTGCAAAAAAGATGTTGATGTTGAGTGAAGAAAACGAAACAGACATGTTAAATGGTTACCCATTGGTAAACCATGGATACGCAACTACAAGAAAGATGATAACTCACTTTAACAGACCAGTTAGCCTAAGACACGGAACTCCTGATGCAAGACTGCTTATAGAGACTGCACTTGCAAGTGGTATTTTTGAGATAGAGGGTGGACCTATCACTTACTTGCTTCCATACTCTAAAAACTTTCCTCTTGATAAGGCATTTTTATATTGGAAGTATGTTGAGAGGGTATGTGCAAACTACTCAGGACTCAATGAGCCTATAAATAGAGAGTCATTTGGACCACTTACAGCTACTCTTGTTCCTCCTTGTGTGACTATAGTAATTCAACTCTTAGAGATGTTACTTTCACTAGAAGAGGGTGTAAAGTCATTTTCAGTTAGTTTTTCTCAAACTGGTTCAGTCAATCAAGATGCAGTTATGGCAAATGTCATAAGAGAGATGGCAGATTTTTATGCTAAAAAGATAGGTGTAGAAGATGCTACTATAAACCTAGTCTATCACCAATGGATGGGTGCATTTCCAAGAAATAAAGAGTTTTCAGACTCACTAATCAATACAAGCTCATTCATAGCGTCTCTTGTAAGAGCAGACAAGATAATCATAAAAACAAGAGATGAAGCGTTTGGAATACCAACAATGCAGTGCAACGCTCAATCAGTAGCCAACACTAAGTATACATTTCAAATGTTAAAAGGTCTTCCTACTATCACAGATGAAGAAGAAGAGGCTAACTTGACTGAAGAGATACACTCTATCATGGAAGCAGTTTTTAATGACAGTGCCGATACTCTTTGGAGAAAGGTTTTTAACTCTATCAAAAACGGTATCATTGATGTTCCTTTTTCACCGCATATCATAAACCATAATGCAGTAGTAACCATAAGAGATGAACATAGTAACATTCGTGTTATAGAGCGTGGTAATATGCCTATAAGCGACAAGTGTTTAGCTTATGAGAAATCAAAAGTAAAACTAAGCAAAGATAAAACAGCGGTTATAAATAAGATAATAGAAGATATAGGAGTTATGCATGAGTAAGTTACTTATAGATGTTGGAAGTACCTACTTTAAGATTAGCTCTGATGAGGGTGTCAAACAGAAATTTCGTGATTTTAACAAAACCATTTTTGATGACTTGAGTGTAAGTTTTGGGGATACTATAACTAAGTATGACAAACAAGATGTACATATCTGCTCATCAGCCAATGGTGGACTTAGTACACTCATAGTAGGACTAACAAACTCATTTAGTCTAAAATATGCTAAAAACATAGCCTTTAACTCTGGAATAAACATCATAGATACTATACTTTATCATCATATAGACGAGAGTGCAGTTCCTGGTGATTTGTTAGATGTTGTTATAGTGGTTGGTGGGATAGATAGTATAGGTGGATTGTATGATGAAAAGCTGTTTGATTATTTGGAAAAACTAAATTATAGTAATGTCGTATATGTAGGAAGTAAAAAAGATGCAGATTATCTAAAAGAAAATATTGATAACTTAACTATTTTAGACAACATAATAACGGATAAACTAAAAGTACACGAAGAGGGCTTAAAAGAGTATCTTACGAATCTTTATCAGCAAGATATTGTAGGTAAGGAAGATATAAAAGAACTTTATAGACTAACTTCAAACCAAATTTACTCAACACCTTACATTGTAAACCAATCTTTGCCACTCATTGATGCAAGATTTGAAGTGATAAACCCTTTTATAGTAGTAGACATTGGTGGTGCCACAACAGATATACACTATAGTAGAGATTTAGCACGAGACAATATGGTAACTTCTAGTGAGTATGATAGACTTGTGTTTAAAAAGCTGGGGGTTTATAAATCGAAAGAGAGTTTGATATTTGCTGCAAAGAACAATGAGTTTGTTTATGAACTGCTCAACTATCTTAACGTTACAGAAAATATATTAGAAGAGCAGAGTGAAAAAGCTACGAGAATTTTGATGCAACTATCAATTTTCTTGGTTTTATGTAAAGTTTCAACGCATAATCCTCTGTATATAACGTTAGATTTGCATATATTGAAGAGTATAGTTTTAACAGGTGGTATAACAAAGGTTTTAGCTTATGAAGAGGTAGAGGCAATTGTGCAGTTTTTTTATAAAAAGATACTAAATACAACAGCAACACCTTCGATACTTCTAGATTCAAATTATGATATTTGGACACTAGGCATGAACGCATTAGATGATAAAAGGAAACAAAATGTCAATTAACTGTATGAGAGCACTTATAGAAAAAGCAAATAGAAAATCACCAGATGCTATTGCCATCATTGATGGAGATAAAAAATTAACATATAGTGAACTTTTTACCAAAGTAAATCAAGTGGCACACTACATAAGTGAGTTAGAACTTCCAAAAGGGAGTCGTATAGGGATTTACTCTTATAAGGGAGTTGAACAAGTGATAGCTATCTTGGCGGTTATGTCTACGACACATATATTTGTTCCTATTTCTAGGCTTTTGAAGCCTGAACAGGTGAAGCATATTGTTGATGATTGTGGGGTTACATGTATGCTTACATGTAAGGCAAAACTAAAGAGTATTGATGAGGTAGATTTTAGTGGTACTATCATCACTTATGAAGCTACAGGAAGAGAGATGGTCTCTTTTGAAGAGATTTATAAGTGTTGTACTAAAAAGTATGATTGTGTTATAGGTGGGCATTCAAATGCGGTTATTACATATAGTGTTGGCTCATCGGGTTCTCCTATGGGAATCGTTATAACTCATAGGAACTTAGTGGACAGTGCTAGAGTTGCATCTCAGTATCTAGACATTCAAAAAGATGATGTTATATCTGGTATATTACCTTTTACTTTTGATTATGGTTTGAATCAGATTTGCTGTGCAGTTTATAAAAGAGCTACGTTAGCTGTTCATAGTATGCTTCTTTCATCTAACTTTTTTAATCATGTGTTGAATGATAAAGTAACTATTATACCTCTTATGCCTATACATATAACACAGATGTTTGATGATGAAAGTATGAGAGTACCAAATCCTAAACTGCTTTCAAGTGTAAGACTTATAACAAGTAGTGGTGGAAAACTAACACAGAAAATGAGAAAAGATATAGAGTCAAATTATACAAATGCAGAATTTTACTCTATGCATGGTCTTACTGAGGCATTTCGTTCTACTTATCTTGAGCCTAGCCAACTTAAAATTCGTCCTGATTCTATAGGTAAACCAATTCCTGATGTTGAAATATATGTTGTTAATGAAGATGGAATAGAGTGTAAACCAAGAGAAGTTGGAGAGCTTATTCACCGTGGTGGTTACATATATAAAGGTTATTGGAATGCTAAGGAAGACACTGATAAACTCTATAAATCTATTAAGGTTTTAGAAAAGGTAGTAAACCTAGATGGTGATTTGACTGATGAAATAGTAGTTTGTAGTGGAGATTACGTTTATAAAGATGAAGAGGGTTACATTTACTTTGTTTCTAGAAAAGATGAGATTATAAAATCATGTGGTTTTAGATTTAGTCCTGTTGAGATAGAAAAAGTAGTTTATGACAATCTTCCATTTGTAAAAGAGTGTGTAGTTTTTTCTATAGAAAATGAGAAGATTGAAGAGGAAATAGTTATGGTTTATAGTGCTATTGAAGAAGTAGCTAAAAATGAGATACTTTTTGAATTAAAAAAGCATTTACCAAATCATATGCTTCCTGCAACTGTTATATATAAAATAAATTTACCCCAAAACAGTAACAAGATAGATAAAGAGTTATTAAAAAAAGAAGTATTAGACCTAACTTAAATGATTATTAAGTAAAAAAAAGGTAAAATCTACGACTTAAATTAAATTAACAAAGGATTTTTTGTGAAAAGAACATATCAACCACATAGTACACCAAGAAAGCGTACTCACGGTTTTAGAACGAGAATGAAGACTAAGAATGGTCGTAAAGTTATATCTGCACGTCGTGCAAAAGGTAGAAAGAGATTAGGACTATAAGCTGTTTTCGAAAACTTACTTTAAAAAGTGAGTTTTCAAACGTTTATAAACACGGAAAGAAATGGCACTCTGATGGTGTTGTTGTCTTTTTTAAAAAAGGCTCAGAAAAGAAGGTTGGTTTTACAGCTAGCAAAAAAGTTGGTAATGCCGTCAAAAGAGCACAAGCAAAACGTAGAATGCGCGCATTGTTTTTTGAAAATCAAGAAAACTTGATAGACGGTATTTATGTATTTGTAGCAAAAGATCGAATGAGTCAGATGTCTTATGATGAGTTAAAAAGGGGCACAAAGTGGTCTCTAAAGAGGCTTGAATGTCTAACATCTTAAAACGTCTGGCACTTTTTGTCCTAAAACTGTATCAAAAAGTTTTTACACTGTTTAGTTATGGAAGTTGTAGGTACTATCCTACTTGCTCTGAATATGCCAAATGGCAAATTCTTCATAACTCAATTTTTAAAGCTTGTTTTTATAGTTTATTGAGAATTTTAAGATGTAACCAGTTATTTCCTGGTGGAATTGACTATCCTGTTATAACTAAAAGTTTTCATAACACTCTTGTTACGCCTCTCACCTTTAAATCTGCAGATATAAAATTTTGGTTCGTACCAAAAAAAAATAAAAGTTTTTATGTTATAAAAGCTTTTAAATAACCTCTCAAAAGGGAACGCCGTGATAGACAAACTGAGTAATCAGAGTAGAATAATTATAGCAACGGTTTTATCATTTTTATTCTTCGCAACATATGACCACTTTTTTATTCCAAAAAAAGAGATTACACCCCAAGAACCAACACAAGTAGAAAAGAGTGTAGCAACAACTGCACCAGTATCTGCATCTGCTTCTACTGTAACTTCATCAGCAAAAGTACCAGCTCAAACTTCTCAGACTAAAGAAGAGATTATTGCTACAGTGGTCGCTGATAAGTATGAATTAAAGATAGATAGACTTGGTAGAATAAGCAAGTTTTTTCTTCGTGAAGCAAAATACACAGATGAAAATGGAGAGAGAATTCAGTTAGTAGATTCTGAACTTGGACCTTTTCCTTTAGAGATTCGTTTCTCTGATGCAGCTTTAAATTCACAAGCTTTTGCTACTTCTTATACGGCTACTGCTAGTAATATAAAAGTAGGGGCAAATGGAACTAAAATCTCTCTTACACAATCTTTGAGTGGTTTACAAGTACAGAAGATACTTACTTTTTACCCAAATGGAAATTATGATTTAAATATAAAATTAGATAATCCAAAAGAGTATTTTATAACTCCAGGATTTAGACCAAATGTAGCTATAGACTCTTATACCTTTCATGGTTCACTCATAAAAGAGGCTGATGATACTTTAAGAGTTATTGGTGATGGTGATGCTGAGGGTGAAAAAGGTTCTATGGCAGCTCAGTTTGCTGCATCAACTGATAGATACTATGCAACTATGCTTTATAATTTTAATACAGGACTAGATGTTGTTATAAGTCCAGTTCATGAAGAATCACCTCTACTTTTTATAAAAGGTAAGAGTGATTTTAAATTAAGTGGTTATATTGGGCCAAAAGATCATAAAGTTCTTATAGCAATCGATCCAAAATTAACAGATGTTATTGAGTATGGATTTTTTACTTTTATTTCACGTCCTCTTTTTCATTTACTACAATTTTTACATTCAATCACAGGTAACTGGGGTTGGTCTATTGTTCTTATGACGGTACTTATTCGTTTAGTGCTATTTCCTTTGACATACAAGGGTATGGTGTCTATGAATAAGCTAAAAGCGTTATCTCCAAAGATAAAAGAGCTTCAAGCAAAGTATAAAGGCGACAAGCAAAAACTAAATACTCATATGATGGAACTTTACAAGAAACATGGAGCAAACCCAATGGGTGGTTGTCTTCCAATGCTTCTTCAAATTCCTGTTTTCTTTGCAATATATAGAGTTTTACAAAATGCAATCGAGCTAAAAGGTGCAGAGTGGATTTTATGGGTAGAAGATTTGGCTATTATGGATCCATACTATATTCTTCCTGTTGCTATGGGTATTACAATGTTCTTACATCAAAGAATCACACCAACAAACTTTACAGACCCTATGCAAGAGAAGATTATGAAATTTTTACCACTTATATTTACATTTTTCTTTGTAACTTTTCCAGCAGGACTTACACTTTATTGGTTTACAAACAACCTGTTCTCAATAGCACAGCAGTACTATGTAAATTCATTGTTTGCAAAAAACAAGGAAGTTGAAGTGGTAACAGAAAAAAAGGTTAAAAAATGATACGTATAGAAGCTAATACTTTAGAAGAAGCGTATTCAAAAGCTGCGGCAGAACTTACTTGTTCTGTCACGCAGATAACTTTTGATGTAATCCAAAATCCAAGTTCTGGTTTTTTGGGAATGTTCAAAAAGAGTGCTATAGTTGAAGCAAAACGTAGTAATGAAACATCTTCAAAACCTAAAGGTGAAGATGGTGAAGATAGACCTAGAAAAAGTAGAAATAGAAGAAATAAAAAAAAGAAATTTGAGCAACGTGAAGATGGTGAGAAAAAGCAAGAGAGTAAACCTCAGCCTAAAAAGAAACCAGAAGCTACTAAAAAACCTCAAAGAAAGCCAGAAGCTAGAAAAGAGAGTTCAAAAACAGTAGAGAAGTCAGCTCAAAAACCTGCACCAAGATCACCTAGAAGAGAAAACACTAAACCAAAAGTAGAAGTTGGTATTGCTATTATTGAGATTAAAAAAGATATAAATGCACTTTTTGTTCATAGTTGTTTTGAGCTTGATGAAATAAAAGTAGAAGCTTATAGTGAAGATACTGTTTTAATAGAGTTTGGTGGCGAAGATGCAGCTCTTCTTATTGGTAAAGAAGGTTATAGATATAAATCACTTTCATATTTACTATACAACTGGATAAATATAAAGTACAACCTAAATGTACGTTTAGAAATAGCAGAATTTTTGAAAAATCAAGAAGAGATGATAGCAAAATATCTTGTAGGTGTTATAGAGCGTATCAATAACACAGGACGTGCTCAAACAAAAATACTTGATGGTGTTTTAGTAAAAATTGCTCTTGAAGCTCTAAGAGCAGAATTCCCTGATAAATACGTAGGTATAAAATCAGGTCGCGAAGGCGGTAGATTTATCGTAATTAACGACTTTAACAGAAAAAAGTAATGGATACCATTGCAGCCATTGCAACAAGTCATGGAGTTGGATCAATTGCGGTTATCCGTTTAAGTGGACCAGCTTCTCTCTCTATTGCTAAAAAACTTTCAAAAAAAGATAATTTTACTCCAAGACATGCAACTTTAACTTCACTTTTTGATACTTCTGATGATTTAATAGATGAATCACTAGTTATATATTTTCAAGCTCCTCGCTCATTTACAGCAGAAGATGTTATAGAGTTTCAGTGTCATGGCGGGAAAGTTGTAGCAGATATGATACTTACTGAAGTACTAAAACATGGTGCTAGACTAGCCGATCCAGGTGAGTTTTCAAAACGTGCATTTCTCAATGGTCGCATAGACTTAACAGAAGCAGAAGCAATAGCAAAATTAATTGAGACAAAGAGTATTGATGCTGCTAAAATTTTAACTCGCCAAATGAAAGGTGAAGTAAAAGAGTTTGTTGAGAGTGTTCGTGAAAATTTAGTAGAGGTCTTAGCTTTTGTAGAGGTCAATATAGACTATGCAGAAGAAGATTTACCTCAAGATTTGATGGATCAAATTAAAAATAAACTAGATGATCTAAGAGTTGAGCTTAAAAAAACTTATGAGAGTTCAAAAAGAAGAGAAGGGCTTATAAATGGTTTTAAAGTCGCTATTGTAGGAAAACCAAATGTAGGGAAAAGTTCACTTTTAAACTCTTTGTTAAATTATGAGCGAGCCATCATAAGTGATATAGCAGGGACTACAAGAGATACAATCGAAGAAGAGATACGAATTGGAACTCATCTTATTAAGATAGTAGACACCGCAGGAATTCGTGAAGCAAATGACGTAATAGAAAAAATAGGCATAGAGCGTTCCAAAATGGCTATAGAAGAGTCAGATATAGTGATAGCAATGTTTGATAACTCACGAGAGTTTGATGATGAAGATGCACAAATAATAGATATGTTAAATACTTACAATGAAAAAGATATTCTACATATAATAAACAAAAGCGATTTAGATTCTAAATTAGACTTTAGTTCTTTACATGTAGATGCTCTAAAATTAAACTGTTTTGAACAAGCTGATAATATAGCTTTAGAGATAGAAAAAATTCTTGATAAGAGTTCACTTGATGATTCTCTACTTCTTAGTTCAAAACGTCAGATGGAAGCTGTAAAAACTACTTATGAGAGCATAGAAGCAAGTACAGATTTACTCAGTGAAGGAGAGCTTGAACTCTTTGCATTTCATCTTAACGAAGCTATCATGAGTATATCTGCAATCTCTAGAAACTTTGATAGAGTTGAGATACTTGATAAAATGTTTGGAAGTTTTTGTTTAGGAAAATAATCTACATGTAAACCAAATTTTGGTTTACATGTAAAGAACTGTTTAGATAACTATTCCTCTTATCATAAAGTAGATTGCTGCTGAGAGAAGTGCTGCTGCTGGGACTGTAATAATCCATGCTGCTACTATCTTCTTTAGTGCATCTCTTTTTACGTATTGTACTTGTTTATCTGTTTTTAATTGTCTTTTAGCTTCTTTAACTGCTGCTGATTCTAGCTCTAAAAGCAAGTATAAATTTGCTATTCTCTGATAATCTTTTTTCTTTTTATTCTCAGTTTTTTCTATTTTTTTCAGTTCTCTTGCATATGCTTTTAAGATATTTTTCTTCTCTATTAATCTTATTTTATCGTCTTCAATCACATCTTTAAAATTTGTTTTATCAAGATATTCTCTTAAAAAACCAACACCAAATATACCACCAATAGCAATATGTGTAGAACTTACAGGAAGTCCAAGCTGTGAAGCGATAATTACAGTAATAGAAGCGGCCATTGCAATAGAAAATGCTCTCATTTGATCTAGTTCAGTTATTTCAGAACCTACAGTCTTTATAAGTTTTGGACCATATAGAGTAAGACCAATAGCAATACCAATAGCACCAACACCCATAACCCAAAGAGGTATACTCGCACTCGATGATATGCCACCTGTCATGACAGCATCATTTATAGCAGCTAGTGGTCCGATTGCATTTGCAACATCGTTTGCCCCGTGAGCAAAACTAAGTAGTGCTGCTGAGAAGATAAGAGGTACTGTAAAGAGTATATCTACTCCATCTCTGCTATTTTCTATACTTTGATTCTTTTTTAAAATTCTCTTTTTCACGAAAACATATACAAATATAGCTACACAAAGCCCCATCAGCGAAGCAGTTAAAAATGAAGGTTTACTAGTATCTGGTAAAAAAGTAAATATATCTACAATACTAGGCCAAACTTTTTTAAGTCCTTTTAGAGTCAGGTAAGTTACAAAAGCCCAAGACATAATAGCAACAAAAATTGGAACCCATTTGGTTGCTGCTTCGATTTTATTTTCTTTATAGACGATAGTTTTCTTTATAGAAAATAGAAACAGAGCAGCTATGATACCACCAAGAACTGGTGAAATTATCCATGAAGCAGCAATTTTTGCCATAGTTCCCCATGCTACAATACCAAAGCCAGCTGCTGCAATTCCAGCACCCATAACACCACCAACAATAGAATGCGTAGTAGAAACTGGAGCTTTGACAATTGTTGCAAAGTTAAGCCATAGAGCAGCTGATAAGAGTGCAGCCATCATAGCCCAGATAAAAGAGTCGGTATGACCACCAAAAGCATTAATATCAATGATGCCTTTTTTGATTGTATTAACAACTTCACCACCAGCAATCAATGCTCCAGCTGCCTCAAATATAGCAGCAATAGCAATTGCTCCACCCATAGTAAGTGCTTTAGAGCCAACTGCTGGACCTACGTTGTTTGCAACATCATTTGCCCCAATGTTCATAGCCATATAAGCACCAAAAAGTGCTGCTATTGCTAAAAAGATATTGTTTGGAATACCTCCAGAGTTTACGTAGTTATATATTAATACTGCTACCAAAAAAAGTAGAGCAATACCTAGCCTTCTAAAGCCTATAATACTAGATTTCATAGCTTCTTGTTCCATCTTTTTGACCGTTCCAATTTCCATTTAAACTTCCTCTTTCTTTATAGGTTGAATTATACAAGTAAATCTTAAAAAAGTAATTAAGATGAGAGAAGAAGCTATATTTTTTGCCTCTTCTTTTGATTTAGTATTGTAATCTATTCCAAATCTTAGATTATTTAAATTCTCAGATTAACTTCTCTGCATGTAAAATTAATTTATGATTTTATTTATAGGTAATTCGGCTATTGCTTTTGCTCCATGAGCTTTTAGTTTTGGAAGGACATCACGAAGTACTTTTTTGTCCATAATTGCCATTACATCTACCCAATCACCTTTTGCTAAATGTGAAACTGTAGGATTTTGAGAAGGTAGAACTGCTAAAATCTCTTCAAGTCTATCTTTTGGTGCATTCATCATAATACAAACTTTTGGTATAGCGTTTATGACTGATTGTAACATCATGATGATATTTTCCATTTTTTCACGTTTTTTAGGGTCTTCATATGCTTTTTTATTTGCTATGAATCTTGTAGTTGTTTCAAGTACAGTATCAAGGATGACAAGGTTGTTTGCTCTTAGGCTTGAACCTGTTTCTGTTATTTCAACAATAGCATCTGCAAGTTCTGGAACTTTTACCTCTGTTGTTCCCCAACTAAACTCTACATTTGCTTTTACACCGTGACTTTTAAGATAGTCTGTTGTAAGGTTCACAACTTCAGTTGCTATAGTTTTTCCTTCTAAGTCTTTGACACTTTTTATGTCTGAATTTTCTTTTACTGCAAGAACCCATTGTATTGGTTTGAAACTTGTTTTTGCATATATAAGTTCAGTCACATCAACTACGTCAGCACGATTTTCTTTTATCCAATCAAGTCCTGTAAGACCACAATCAAGCTGTCCACCTTCAACGTATCTTGCCATTTCTTGAGCACGAATTAACATACAAGATATCTCTTCATCATCTATAGTTGGGTAGTAGTTTCTTGATTTTACATTTATATTATAACCCGCTTGTTTAAATATACCAAGTGTTGCTTCTTGAAGACTTCCTTTTGGGATTCCTAGTTTTAATTTCATTGTATGTAACTCCTAAATTTAATTGATAGGAGTATAACTTTTTTTCATTTAAATACTTATTTAGCACTTTTTTAGTAAAATAAAATAATTTTATTAAACAGGGTTAAAATTCATGGAAAATTTGCAAGAAGTTTTAAAAAAACACAAGATTACAATGGACGAGTGGGAAAATATTCTAAAAATAATGGGGCGCGAGCCAAATATGCTAGAGATAGGTATTTTTTCATCTATGTGGAGTGAGCATTGTTCATACAAATCTAGTAAGAAGTATCTGAATGGCTTTCCAACGAAAGCTCCATGGGTTATACAAGGTCCTGGAGAGAATGCTGGTGTTATTGACATTGGTGATGGGATGGCAGCTGTATTTAAGATGGAGAGTCATAACCATCCAAGTTTTATAGAGCCTTATCAAGGTGCTGCAACTGGTGTTGGTGGAATTCTTAGGGATGTATTTACAATGGGTGCAAGACCTGTTGCTAACATGAACGCTCTTCGTTTTGGAAACATAACAAATGACGATGCAATTAGTCATCACCAAAGATATTTAGTTCGTGGCGTAGTTGCTGGTATTGGTGATTATGGTAACTGTATGGGTGTTCCTACTATCGGTGGTGAAACAAGTTTTGATGAGAGTTACAATGGAAACATTTTAGTAAACGCTTTTACACTTGGACTTGCAAAAACTGATGAGATTTTTTATGGTTTAGCTAAGGGTATTGGTAATCCTGTTGTTTATGTTGGAAGTAAAACTGGTCGTGATGGACTTGGTGGAGCTGTGATGGCAAGTGATAGCTTTACAGAGGAGAACAAATCACTTAGACCTACTGTTCAAGTTGGTGACCCTTTTGCTGAGAAACTTCTTCTTGAAGCTTGTTTAGAACTTTTCAAACATGATTATATAGTAGGTATTCAAGACATGGGTGCTGCTGGACTTACTTCAAGCTCATTTGAGATGGCTGGACGTTCAGGCTCTGGAATGATAATGAACCTTGACAAGGTTCCTGCTCGTGAAAAAGAGATGCAACCGTTTGAGTTTATGTTAAGTGAGTCTCAAGAGCGTATGCTGATTTGTGCTAAAAAAGGTTATGAAGATAAAGTTCTAGAAATTTTTAGAAAATGGGACTTAGATGCTGAAGTAATCGGTGAAGTTACAAACACTGGAAACATGGAACTTTTCTGGCATGGAGAGAGAGTAGCAGATATTCCTATTCTTCCTGTTGGTGAAGAAGCTCCTATCTATGATAGACCTGTTAAACGTCCTGATTATCTTGATAAAATAAATTCAACTTGCATTGATACTTTTGAAAAAGTAGACAACAAAATTGCATTTAAAAAACTTTTTAGCTCAGTTGAAGTAGCAGATAAATCTTGGATTTTTGAGCAGTATGACTCAATGGTTCAAACAAATACTATAAAAGTACCAGGAAGTCTTGATGCGAGTGTAATCCGCGTAAAAGAGAATGGAAAAGCCTTAGCAATGAGTAGTGATTGTAACCCACGTTATAACTTCATCGACCCTAAAGGTGGAGCAGCAGCGGCTGTTATGGAAAGTGGTCGTAATGTTGCTATGAGTGGAGCTAGACCTTTAGCAATTACAGATTGTTTAAATTATGGAAACCCAGAAAATCCAGAAGTTATGTGGCAGTTTGCTGAAGGTTGTTATGGAATCAAAGAGGCTTGTTTAAAACTAAATACTCCCGTAGTAAGTGGAAATGTATCACTTTACAATGAAACAAACGGAGTAGAGATTTATCCAACTCCTGCAATCGCTATGGTTGGATTGAACGAGAGTTCAGATAAAGTCTTACCAAGCTCATTCCAAGAAGTTGGAGCTTCACTTTACCTTGTAGGTGAAACTAAAAGCGAATTTGGTGGAAGTCTTTATATGAAAGAGCTTTATGGAAAAGTAGAGGGAAAACTTCCTGCTATTGACTATGACAGAGAGTTAGCACTTTGGGAGCTTATTATTGAGGCAAACAAAGCAGATGTTATAAGCGCAGCAAAAGACGTTAACGTAGGCGGAATTGCTATAGCACTAGCAAAGATGAGTTCAGTGAGTTCAAAAGGTGTTACATGTAACGTTGAATTAGCTGATGCAAAAGATATTTTCTCAGAGACTTTCTCACGTGCTATCGTTGAAGTTAAAAATGAAGTTGTATTTGAAAATATGGCAAAACAACTAGGACTTAGCGTAACTAAAATAGGAAAAGTAGAAGAATCAGGCTTTACATGTAACGATATTTCAGCAGATTTGGAAGCACTTAAAAATAGTTATTTTAATAAGTTTCAAGAAGTTGTAGAACAAGATATATAATAAATATTTAGGGGATTAGATAAGTCCCCTAAACTCTATCTTAGTAGTTTAAATAATCAGTAAAACCAACTTCATCTCTACCACCGAAAAGTGTATGAGAATCTTTAATTTCTGCAAGTGGGTATCCATTTTTAAATCTTTCAACCAAATCAGGGTTCGGAATATAGTATCTTCCAAAAGCAACAATGTCTACTAAATCTTTATTTATAACTTTATTTGTGTCAAGCGCAATCCAAAAATGTACCAATACGCAATCTAAATATGTACCACTTCGTAACACTTATTTCACTGAAATATCCAATAGTCCAGCTTC
>DQTM01000023.1 GCA_015662785.1 Sulfurospirillum arcachonense
AAAATATTAGATATTTCATCCATATCTAAACTCTCTTTGCGTTTGATTTCTTCCATCCACTCTTCAAAATCTTGCTCTTCTAAGTACTTTATCTTCTCGTACTCAATATGAGCTCTTTTATACTTATCTCTAAGCTGATTTATTTCAGCCTCTTTTATGAGCAGTTTTTCACTCAAGCTCTCTTTTGCTCTTCGTATTATAGCCAATCTTTCTCTAACCATGTTCATCAAAGAGATATCCCCACTTGTAGGGATAATAGTTTCAACTATCTCTTTACATGTAGCTATAAGTTCCTGCTCTAATTCATGCTTCTCAAACCGAGCTTTAGCCAAACGAGTCTTCACTATATCACGTTGTTGTTTACGAACTTTCGCGATAGGTGTGAATTTACTCTTCATTACAATATAATAGTATCGTTTCTGTCAGGACTTGTTGAAATCAGTCCTACTTTTGTGTTTGTTAACTCTTCAATGCGTTTAACATAGTCTTTTGCTGTTTGAGGTAGTTCATCGTAGTTTGAAATTCCTTCTACTTTGTCCCAACCTTGAATATCTTCATAAATTGGTGTTACGCCATCAAGGTCACTTGGCATGTAGTCAATTCTCTCGCCATTTACTTCGTAGGCTACACAGATTTTGATAGTCTTAAAACCATCAAGAACATCTAGTTTCATCAAAGCAAACTGGTCACATCCGTTTAGTCTTGAAGCATGTTTAACACCAACAGCGTCAAACCAGCCACATCTTCTTCCACGTCCTGTTGTTGTTCCTACTTCTTTTCCAACATTTGCTAAAATTTCACCAACTTCACCAAAATCTTCTGTTGGGAAAGGTCCATGACCTACTCTTGTAGTGTATGCTTTTACGATTCCTGTTACAACTCCAATATCTTTTGGGTTGATTCCAAGACCTGTACATGCTCCTGCACTTACTGTTGAAGAGCTTGTTACATAAGGGTAAGTTCCATGGTCAATGTCAAGTAGAGTTCCTTGAGCACCTTCAAGAAGTATCTTTTTATTACTATCAAGTGCATCCCAAACCATATTTGTTGTGTTTGCTATAAAAGGAGCTAATATTTTTTTGTAATTTGTCAGTTCTGCTAACAACTCTTCACGACTTGGAGTCTCTACATGTAAGGCATCATAAAGTGGCTTGTTCAAAGAAAATTCTGCCATAATAGAGTCACAAAGTTTCTCTACATGTAAGAGTTCCCCCGTACGGTGACCTACTCTGTTAATCTTGTCAGCATAAGCTGGTCCAATCCCTTTTCCAGTAGTACCAATAGCCTTATCTTCTTTTAGTTTTTCACGAGCAACATCTACTAAAGAATGATATGGAAGATTTAGATGAGCTTTATCACTTATAAAAAGACGACCTTCAAGACTTTCTTCAAACTGCTCCATCTCTTTTATGATAGACTCTGGACTCATAACAACACCGTTTCCAATGATATTAATAGCTTTTTTGTTTAAAACTCCAGAAGGAACTAAATGAAGTGCATATCTAACACCATCAACCCAGATAGTGTGTCCAGCATTGTGTCCACCTTGGCTTCTACAAACCATATCATATTTTTGAGCTAGCATATCAACTATCTTACCTTTTCCCTCATCGCCCCATTGAATTCCTACTATTAAGTCTGCTCTGTTTTTCATCTAATTTCCTTTTTACTGAGCAAAGCCCAGCAAAAATTCCTCGAGCTTGGCGCTTGCTCCCTCTGTGAGAAAGCTTTCGCTTTACGAAGAATTTCTTTTATTTATTTTTTTATTATATTTTCTATTAACGCATCTGTATAAAGACCAAATCCTGTTGATTCAAGTCCTTCACTCTCATAACTTCCACCCTTTGCTAGAGTACTATTTTTTTCAATAAATCTAAAGAACAACTCATCATAGTATCTCATGTTTACATAGTATAGTGGTGAAAAATGTACATTTTTATACTCTAACTTCTCATAAAGAGCTTTCATCTTTTCTAGTTCCATTTTTATATTTGCTGGAACTACTTTTATAACCTCATCTATATCTTCTGGATTTTGTAGGCAAGCTAATTTTTCAAGCCAATCTATTTTTAAAGATAGTATTTTATGAAGCTCTGCTCTTTCAAATATACTCAAATCTAAATTTAACTCTTGGGCAATCATCTTTGGAATTTTGATATTACTTATATGAACTAAAGGATTTAAAGCGAACTTCTTAAAAACCTCTCCACAAAGTTCTATACTCGAGCTTAAATCATCATTTCCTATAAACTCTGCGCCTATCTGATTGACTTCAAGGCTAGGGTATCTAAAAACAGGTTGGATATAAAACCACTTGTTCTGCTTAGTACTTCGTCCCAATCTTTTTGTCATTAAACGTACAACATCAAGTGTACTGTCAGCTCTTAGGGATACTAAGTTATTTTGCTCATCTGAAAAACGAATTATCTCTTTTTCATTTAAGCTCTTATGCTGATGATAAGAGAAAAAAGGAGTTACAATCTCTTCAAATCCTGCCTCTTCTAAAAGCTCACTTGCAGTTGCTTCAATACCTCTTTTTAACTTTGCACTTTTGCCAAAGTAGAGTCTACTTCCTGTTGGTATTTCGTGTTCATCTATCATTTGTACATCTCGCTTGTATATATTTTATTTGCTGTTCCATCGTATGTTCTTCTACCTATCTCTTCAAGTGCCATCTCTATTGCATTGAGTGTCCATGCAGTCTCATAGTCTGCTACTAATCCCATATGGTTTATTCTAAAAAGTGTCGTTTTGACATGGTCTTGTCCACCTGCCATATTTACACTATATTTTGTTTTTAAAATCTTTCTTATCTTTGCCGCTTCTTCATCGTACACTGCACTCATAGCATTTGCAGGAGTCTTTGGGAAAATCTTCAAATCCAATGCTTCAAGAGCTTTCTTAGTAGCATCAGAACGTTTTTTTGTGTCGCTATAAAGCTTTTCAAAACCCTCTACATGTAACTTCTCTAACATAGCTTTAAGTCCAATTATAAGAGTTGTTGCTGCTGTATACGCTGTTGTATTTTTTTTCTGCTGTTTGAGTTCAGTTTTTAAGTTCAAGTAGTAACCTACTCCACCCTCTTCTATAACTTTTATCGCTTCAAAGCTCAAACCTATAAGAGCAAGCCCCGGAGGTAACATCAAAGCTTTTTGACTTCCACTTATAAGAGCGTCTATATTGGTTGTATCTACTTTTTCTACTCCAACTGCTGTTATGCCATCAGCTACGATCATTATGTTTGGACGTATTTTTTTAAGCTCTTTTGCAATAGCTTCTACTGGGTGTCTCAATCCTCCAGCACTTTCACAAACTTGAATAAAAACAGCATCTATTTTTTCATCATTTTTAACAGCATTTACTACTTCTTCAACGCTTGCAGGAGTATCCCAATCGTATTTTAACTCTGTATACTCTTTCCCATAAGCTTCACAGATTTTTCCAAATCTCTCTCCAAACTTACCCGCGTTGATTGTTAGTGCTTTTGCCCTGCAAAGATTTAAAACACAAGCTTCCATAGCTCCTGTTCCACTACATGAGAGCATAAGAACCTCTGGCATACCAAACAACTCTTTTAAAAGCACTCTAGTTTGAGCAAAAATTTCTTCAAATTCTGGAGTTCTATGGTGAAGTGTTGGCTTACTCATAGCCATTCTAATATCTTCAGGAACTGGTGTTGGACCAGGTGTGAGAAGTAACATATATAACCCTATTGTAATTTTTAGATATTTTATCTAAAGTTAACTTTGAGCTACTTTTACTTGATTTCTACCGCTATTTTTTACCGTATAAAGTGCATCAGATACTGTAACAAAAAGTTGTCTTGAATCTTGGTGTATATTAAATATCAACTCTTTTACCACAACAACTCCTTATAATACCACATACAGTAATATCATAAAGTAATGAGAAATACTCCCTGCAAGAACGAAAAGATGCCATATAGCATGGTTGTATGGAAGTGATTTCCACACATAAAAGATGACTCCAACGGAGTAAAAAAGCCCGCCAATGAACATGAGCCATAAACCGCCACTGTCCATACTTTGCATAAGTTGTTTAATCACTATCACGATAAACCAACCCATAACAAGATACAAAACAACAGAAAGTTTTTTAAATCTATGAGGATAGATAAACTTTAAAACAACCCCTACTATGGCTGTAGCCCATATGATGGCAAATATAGTCCACCCTATCAAAAGATATATTGCAGAATGGTCAAACTGCCGAAATAGCTGCTTGATTTTTTCATTTGTAACCGCATGGTATAAAGTTGAAGAAGAGTAAGCAAATATTAAAGTTGCGCCAAAAATTGCACAACTTATTATTAGCATAGAGGAGCCATTAAGCGTTGCAAAAGCCACTAAAACAACTAAACCAACTATGCTAAGTAAAATACCTACACCATGAGTGATAGCATTCATAATCTCTTCTTGTAAAGTGTATCTATTAGTTAGTTTTTCCAATCACACACCATCAACAGTAAGAAGCTTTGTTTTTCCAACCATTAGTTCTACAGTCATTCCTATTCTTTTAAAAACTGACTCTTGTCGGTACTCTAGGTTATGTTTTTTACATATCTCTTTTACTATTGGTTGCATCTTTTG
>DQTM01000034.1 GCA_015662785.1 Sulfurospirillum arcachonense
CTAAAGAAGAGTCTGAGCGGGTAAAAAAATTGCTTAAACGGTATAATCTGCCGACAAACTACAGTATTGAATCTGTAGAAAAGTTTTATGACCAGTTTTTTCTAGATAAAAAGAGTCATGATAATACTATTACATTTATCATACCAAAAGTTATAGGAAGCTATGTGATGTTGGAAAATCCAGAAATTAAGTCTGTATTTAAAGTATTGAAAAAGTTTGAGAAGGATGAATTATATGAGGCAATTATCTCTTCAAAAAAAGAGAGTTGAAAATTATGATTGTCTCATCTATGGTGTAAATAGTTTGTTTGGTATGAATTGTATAGATGGAAAGGAGCTTTTAGGATGAAAAAAAATATTTTTTTCCTAATGCTTCTTTGTGTAACATTTATTTTGGTACAAAATATTGAAGCTTCAAGAACTATAAATAATGAAGTAGTTTCTGAGTCAAATATTACAGTTGATCAGATAAATAGCAGACTTCTTCAACTGAGTCAGGAACTTAATGATATAAATCAACAAATTAATGATGAAAGTGTTTGGCAAAAAATTTATGCAAATCATCTTGCGTATATAAAGCTTAAAACAAATATTGAAGAAATAAGCAAAAAAATTAGATATTACAAATCAAGAGGTGCTAGAAGATATCACACCAAGATTCTTGAACTTAAATCAAAAAAATCTCAACTTGAGGAGAGACTAAGTTTACTAAAGGAGTATGAACAAAATCCTTTTAAAACAGTTGTAAAGCCTAATGAGATAAAAAATATTCCTGTGGTTACTAACCCTATAGCAATAATAAGCGCAATATCTTTCATAAAGCAGTTAAAGGAACAGCTACTAAGGTTTGAAAATGAGATTACAAGCTTAACAAAATTTGTTTCATTACTTGAAAAGAAAGTCTCTCTTTTAAAAGAGTATTTAGAGTTGGAACCTGAAAACAAAATTTATAAACAGGAACTTAAACAGATAGAGCAGGAGTTAAATGATGCACTTGATGCATTGAGTTTAAATGAGACTGCATTAGTTGTTTATAGGAAAAAAGTCGATGAAATAAAACTCAGATTAACCGACCAAATAATGGAACAGGCAAAAAAAGCAGGTACTATTGGTATTTCGATATCTGTTTTACTTCTTTTTGTTCTATTCTTCAAATGGTTGATAAAACGCACTATTACTGATAATGAACGTTTCTATATGGCCAATAAAATTATCAATTTTGTATTTGTTTTTCTTGTAGTTATGATTTTACTTTTTGCTTATATAGAAAATGTTTCGTATCTTGTTACAGTACTTGGATTTGCTTCTGCCGGTATTGCAATTGCCATGAAAGACTGGTTTATGAGTATGCTTGGTTGGATGGTTATAGTTGTAGGTGGATCTATTCATGTTGGCGATAGAATAAGAGTAGATAAAGATGGTATGAAGTATGTTGGTGATGTTTTAGATATTTCACTATTTCGCATAACCATACTTGAAGATATTACATTAACCACATATTTGCATAATAGGAGAGCTGGGCGAATAATTTTTATACCAAATAACTATATCTTTACCAATATGATAGCTAATTATTCTCATGCAACCTTGAAAACAGTATGGGACGGTATTGATTTTACGATAACTTTTGATTCAAATCATAAAAAAGCACAATTAATTGCTAAAGAGACAGCAAAAAAATATGCAAAAGGGTATACTGATATCACTAGAAAACAGTTAAATAAACTTCGTTCACGTTATAGTTTGAAAAATACCAATGTTGAACCTCGTGTCTACTCTTTTCTGGAAGAGAATGGTATTAGAATAAGTATTTGGTATCTCACAAATGCATATGCTACGCTAACATTACGTAGTACAATTTCATCTGAAATTTTAGATCAAATAAAAGAACAAGACGATATAACCATAGCATATCCATCGCAGCGTATATATCTGGATGATAAAAGATTTAAGATTGAAGATGATAAATTGGTGTAAGGGTCTCTTTTGAAAAAAGTATTTTTCAAAACATTTGGATGTCGAACCAATCAGTTTGACACACAGGTTATGATGTCACGTCTTGGTAAATATGAAATTGCCAATAATGAAGAAGAAGCAGATGTTATAGTTGTAAACTCTTGTACTGTAACAAATGGTGCTGACAGTGGTGTGAGAGGTTACATTAATCAGGTAGGGCGTAAAAATTCAAGTGCCAAAATCTTTTTAACTGGTTGCGGAGCTCGTACAAAAGGCGAAGATCTTTTTAAAAATGGTAAAGTTCATGGAGTTTTTGGACATAGTGAAAAAGAGAAAATAACAAAGTTTTTGGAAACTGATACTCCATTTTATGAAATTGGTGATTTGGACCATATCGATACAACCGTTGTTGAGCAATTTATAGGAAAATCAAGAGCCTTCATAAAGATTCAAGAAGGGTGTGACTTTCGATGTAGTTACTGCATTATTCCTTATGTACGAGGTAATGCAAGAAGTCTTGAAGAGACTTTGATTTTAGAACAGATTA
>DQTM01000021.1 GCA_015662785.1 Sulfurospirillum arcachonense
AGGCATATCAAATATCAAGTAAGTTCCTTATCTACTGTATGTATCGCTGTAAATTCTACTTTATTAGCTGCGAAAGTTAAGTTATTTAACTCATTATCTTGCTTATAAGCACCGTGTATAAACGTATCAAATGCATCTACATGTAAAGAAAAAAGCATTAAAACAAGAGCTAATCTTATTTGATTTATCATTTTGGTATAATATCCTTTAATAATCTATGGAGAACTAATGAAAAAAATTTTAATAATCGCTGATGGTATTTTAGCAAAACATTTTTTAGAAAGAGTTATGAATAGCACAAGTAGTGATAATTCTTATGATATTGTGACTTATAGAGAGAAAACTGTACCTTCAAAAAAACTAGATAATTTTGCTTTTTATAATTTTGACCCAACAAGTTTTGAAAAACTTTCTCCACTTATTGGTCGTGATTATTATCAAATCATGATTATAGTTTCTAAAAAAATTGATGCTGTGGGAACTTATAATAACATTAGAACTTTAGATAAAGAGGTTCAAATAGTTCTTTTAGATAGATGGGAATTAGAATTAGAAGATAGTAGATTAGAAATTCTTGGTTCACGTGATGTTCTTAGCTCTCGTTTTGTTGATTTTCTTCCAAATATGCCAGTTATTGCTCAAAATGTTGGACTAGGAGCAGGCGAAATAATAGAGATAAGAGTCCCTATTGGCAGTTCTTATGTGTATCGTCATCTGGCTTCAATAGTACAAAAGAAGTGGAGAATTTCAGGAATATATAGAGCCAATTCTCTTATACTCCCACGTCCAACTTTGATGATACAGCCAAATGATGTACTTCTCGTTGTTGGTGACCCAAATGTTCTACAAAGTGTCTATAAAAGTATAAAAAGAGAATTAGGACAGTTTCCCGCACCATTTGGAAGCAGTATTTACTGTTTGGTTGACATGTTAAAGATGAATTCAAAAGAGGTTGATAAACTAGTCAACGACTCACTACTTCTTCACTCAAAGATAAGCAGTATGAAGCTACATGTAAAGGTTATAAACCCTACATACTCAAACTCTCTTGAGAAATTAAAAAGTTACAACAATAAACATATAAGTGTAGAGATAGACTATTATGAAAGAGATGTAAGTAGCGTGATGAAAGTTGATTTAGAGGAAAAAGACATAGGATTGATAGTCGTGTCAAATATATTTTTTATGGAAAACATCTCTTTGCTTTACCAATCAAAACTACCTGTTTTTAAAATAGGTTCTTGGGGATTTTCTAGTCTTAGTCAAGGAGTGGTACTTAGTAGTAACTCTGAAGATATAGAAAAAGAGTCAGCAGTTATCTTTGATATATCTGCTCAACTAGATTTAAACATAAAACTTTATAATTTTAATCCAGATAATTATAATGAAAAAAATTCATTGGCTGAGCATTTTGAAAATCTTTCAAAACTCTTTAATAAAAAAGTAGAAATAGTAAATGAAAAGAAAAATCCATTGTTAAAACTAAGAAATAGAGATGATGTTTTACAGTTTGTTCCATTTAACAATAAAATCATGGAATCAAATATATTTTCACTGTTTTCAACTGATATGGAGAGGCTGTTTTTTAAACTTTCAGGCTCTTACCAACTTTTTATCCCAATGCAGGAAGCGTAATGCAAATAGATGTTAATTTAAAAGAAAAATCTTACAAAGTCTTTATAGATGAGTTAAAAACAATAAAATTAGATACAAAAGTAGCGGTGGTTACAAACCCAACTGTAAGTGCCTTACATGTAGAGACACTTTTAAGCAAGATTGATGCTCGTGAGTGTCATGTTATTACCGTTCCAGATGGTGAAAAGTATAAAAACTTTGAGACTCTAAATCAGATTTTGGAAGAGTGTTTTGAACTAAGACTAGATAGAAAGTCTGTTTTGATAGCACTTGGTGGTGGTGTTATAGGTGACATGACGGGCTTCGCCGCTTCTATTTATCAAAGAGGTATAGACTTTATACAAGTTCCTACTACGCTTTTAGCAGGAGTTGATGCAAGTGTAGGTGGAAAAACAGGTATAAATAACAAATATGGAAAGAATCTAGTAGGCACATTTTGGCAACCTCGTGCAGTTTACTGTGAAACTGCTTTTTTAAAAACATTGCCAAAAAGAGAGTTCAACGCAGGAGTTGCAGAAGTCATCAAAATGGCAGTTACTTTTGATAAAGATTTTTTTGAATGGTTAGAAAAAAACTCTTTACATGTAGAAGAAAATTTACAGTATGCTATTAGAGAGTGTGTTAAAATTAAAGCAGATGTTGTAAGCCGTGATGAGAGAGAAGAGGGTGTTAGAGCAGTTTTAAACTATGGACATACATTTGGACATGTTATAGAGAATGAGACAAAATATACTACTTATCTTCACGGTGAAGCTGTATCTATTGGTATAGTTATGGCAAATAAATTAGCATTAGAAATTGGACTTTTAAGCCAATCAGATGAACAAAGGGTTAAAATCCTACTTGAACAGTATGATTTACCAATAACATATGCCATAAAATCTGTAGAGAAGTTTTATGATTCATTTTACTTAGATAAAAAGAGTTTTAATCAAAAAATAAAGTTTATACTGCCAAGTACCATAGGTGGATATGCAATCAAAGATGACATAAAAAAAGAGACTCTACTTAAAGTGCTAAGGGAATTTGTATGATTAGAATACTGTTATCTTTTTTACTTTTTGTTTCAACTACTCTCAATGCTTTAGATAGTGCAGAAAAAATAGAAGTTAGTACTGATGATTTACTCAAAATAGAGCTTGCAAATGAACAGATAGATGCAATAAAAAATAGTATAACAACCAATATTTGGCTTATAGGCTATCAAAATTATATAACGTACCAAGGATTGTTTGAAGAACTAATGATAGTTGATAGAAGTGTAAAAAACCTTTCAAGAAAGAGAGATAAAAAGTCTAAAGCTAAACTAGCAGACTCTTTAAAAGAACAAGAAGAGCTTCTAAAACAGATATATAAAATTCAACCATTTTCAAATACAGAAGAGAGAATTTTAATTGTATCTCAAGATATTTTGGCACTTAATAGTGCTCATGATTTAGCAGAGACTGCATTTTCAGTTCACTCAAAAAAAGTTGATAGAGTTGTAGTCGAAGTAACAAATGACATAATAGATCAGATAAAGAAAGCTTTTGACATAGGTATTTTTGTTCTTATTGTAATACTTATTTCTTTTGGTTTTAAATTTATTAGTAAAAAATACTCAAAAGGTTATACAGACATAGCAAGACGTGGACTAAATAAACTTAGAAGCCAATATAGTTTGAAAAACACAAACGTAGAGCCTAGAATATACTCATTTTTAGAGCCTCACGGTTTGACCATAAGTACTTGGTATATGACAAACTCATATGCAGCTTTGACGCTAAGAAGTACTATAAGTGCAGATATAGTAGATGCTATCAATAAAGAAAATGACATCAAGATAGCTTACCCTACACAAACTATAGATGCTAGACATACAAGTAAAAGGATGCCACCAGATATTGATATAAATAAAGGTGTTCTTTACTAATGAAGAAGGTATATTTTAAAACATTTGGTTGTAGGACAAACATTTATGATACGCAAATAATGATAGAAAATTTAAAAGATTTTGAAGTTACTAAAGATGAAAAAGAGGCTGAGGTGATAGTGGTAAACTCTTGTACCGTGACAAATGGGGCTGATAGTGGAGTAAGAAGCTATATAAATGGAGCAAACAAAAGAGGAGCAAAAGTAATTCTTGCTGGGTGCGGTGCTTTTAGTAAAGGAGAAGACCTCTTTAAAGATAAAAAAGTTTTTGGTGTTATGGGACACTCTGAAAAAGAGAACATAAACAAACTTTTGAATGAAAAAACACGTTTTGTAGAGATGGGCGATTTAAACTCTTTAGAAAAAACAGTAGTAAGTGACTATTTAGGAAAGAGTAAAGCCTTTTTGAAAATTCAAGAAGGATGTAACTTTAGATGTTCATATTGTATCATTCCATTTGTCAGGGGAGATGCGAGAAGTCAAGATGAAGAGCTAATACTAGAACAAGTTCGAAAGTTAGCATTTAATGGCTATGGAGAGTTTGTTTTAACAGGGACAAACATAGGAAGTTATGGACAAGACAAGAGAAGTAGCCTTGGAAATTTGGTTAAAAGAATTTCGCAAATTAGAGGTGTAAGAAGAATTAGGCTTGGAAGTATTGAGCCAATTCAAATTGATGATAGTTTTAGAGAAATTTTGGGCGAGCCGTGGTTAGAAAAACATCTACACCTTGCACTTCAACACACAAGTGAAGAGATGTTGAAGTTGATGAAAAGAAGAAATAACGTAAAGAGAGATTTAGCACTGTTTGAAGAGCTTAGTAGCTTTGGTTATGCTTTAGGCACAGATTTTATCACAGGACACCCTGGAGAGACACAGGAGCTTTGGAATGAAGCATATTCCTCGTTGAAAAAGTTTCCTTTGACACACATACACTCTTTTGTCTACTCTAAACGTGATGGTACTCCAAGTGCACTCATGAAACCTGAAATCAGAGGCGATGAGGCAAAGCAAAGACTAAAAGATGTAGAAGCACTCGTAGCTCAAAAAAATTATGAGTTTAGAGAAAACAATAGAGTTCCTTTAGAAATTTTAGTGGAAGAGAAAAAAGATGGTATTTATACTGGTTATGACCAGTTTTACAATAAAATTTCAATTCAATCGGAACGTGACATTCTAAAAGAGTGGGTAACTATAGAAAATTATGATGTAAAAAAAGAGGGGAATTATGCTAAATTTCAAATCTAAAAAGTTGATGGTGTCTTTGATGGCCGTATCTGTTGTAATTTTACTTGTTTTGGTTGTACTTATGAGAGATGATACAAAAGCTATAGATTACAGACTCTATCAAACGTTGTTAGAGACAAAAGCAATTAAAAAAGCTGTTATAGATGTTGACGAGGTGATTTTGCTTACTAGTGAAGGAAAATATAGCATTGTAAAAGATGGTATAGATATAAAAGAACTTCTTAAATATGTACCAGTTGAAAGTGTTAAAGAAAATCCATTTTTAAGAGATTTGGTTGTAATTGGACTCTTTTTTCTTATGATTTTTGGCTTAGTTCTTTATGGAAGAAAAAAACGAGAAGCAGATTTAAAAAAAGAGCAAAATGACAAGTATAGTGCTTACGCAAATGCTGGATTTACTCAAGCTATCATAAAACCAACAACTTCAAAATATAAATTTACAGATATAGCAGGAATAAGTGAAGTAAAAGAGGAACTCCAAGAAATTGTAGATTTCCTAAAAAATTCAGCAAAATACAAAAAAATGGGAATAACACTTCCCAGAGGAGTTTTGCTTGTAGGTCCTCCAGGAGTTGGTAAAACACTCATTGCTAAAGCAGTTGCGGGAGAGGCTGAAGTACCATTTTTCTATCAAAGTGGTGCTAGTTTTGTTCAGATTTATGTTGGTATGGGCGCGAAAAGAGTTCGTGAGCTGTTTTCTCATGCAAAAGCAAATGCGCCATCTATTATTTTCATTGATGAGATAGACGCTGTTGGAAAAGCAAGAGGTGGAATGAGAAATGATGAGAGAGAATCTACTTTAAATGAACTTCTTACTCAAATGGATGGTTTTGAAGATAGCAGTGGTGTCATTGTAATAGGTGCAACAAATAAGATGGATGTTATAGATGAAGCTCTTCTTCGCTCAGGTCGTTTTGATAGGCGAGTTTTTATTCCTATGCCTGACATAAGTGATAGAGTAAAAATACTTAGTATATATCTTAAGGGAAAACCTTTTGAGGGAGATGTTAAAAATATAGCCAAGATGAGTGTAGGTTTTAGTGGAGCCGCACTTGCAACTCTAGTCAATGAAGCAGCTATAAATGCACTAAGAGAAAATAGAGAAATTATAAACGAAGAGGATTTTGTAGCAGTTCGTCAAAAGGTACTTTTAGGAAAGAGAAAAGTACTTAATTTTTCAGATGAAGAGAAAAAGATACAGTCTCTTTACCAAGCTGCAAAGGCACTTTGTGCATATTGGTTTGAAATTGATTTTGATAAGATAACTATAATCAATGATAGATTAAAAGACCTTGATATGGAGATAGAATCAAAGACGCAGATGTTTTCAAAGATAAAGGTTTATCTTGCAGGAATTGCAATAACTAAAATAAGATATAACGAAACATTTTCAAACTCTACAGAAGACTTACTTAGAGCAAGAGAAATAGCAAAAAATATGAGTGAGCTTTATGGAATGGGAAGAGGATTGGTTCCTTATCCTGATGATATAGCTACTATTTTAGATGAAGCAAAAGATGAAGTTGAGAAGTTTCTGCTTGGTATGAGTGTTCCCCTTGAGAATGTATCAAAACAACTCTTTGAAGATGAAAGCATAAGTAAGGTTCAAATCAAAGAGATAGTCGATGAAATATTTTAGTGGTTTTTGTTTAGAAAATGAGAGTGAGCTTTTTGAAGAGTTTACATGTAGAGGTGATTTTTGTGTTGTAGGCTTTAGCTATGGGGCACAAAAAGCATTTGAATATGCTTTTACATGTAAAAATAGAATTGATAAAATACAGTTACTCTCACCTGCTTTTTTCCATGAACAAAGTGATAAGTTTAAAAAACTTCAAACTATGTTTTTTAAAAAAGATTCTGATGAGTACTGTAAAAACTTTATTAAAAATATTGGATTAGAATATATGAAGTTTTTTAAAAAAGGAACGCAAAGTGAACTTAAAGAACTTTTGTATTATGAATGGGACAGAGATAAGCTAAAAGAGCTAAAAAGTAGAAACATTGATATAGAAGTATATGTAGGAGCAGATGATAAGACTGTAGACTCTTTACATGTAAAGAATTTTTTTCAAGAGTTTGCTACAATATATTATATGAAAAATAAAGGACATATGTTATGAGTAAAATTAAAATAGGAATTTTAACACTTTCAGACAGAGCAAGTGCAGGAATTTACGAAGATCTTTCAGGAAAAGCAATAATAAATACTTTGAACGAGTATTTAACAAGTGAATGGGAACCAGTTTATGAAGTTATACCTGATGATAGAGAACTTATAGAAGAGGCTCTGAAAGATATGGCTGATACACATGAGTGTTGTTTAATTGTCACCACTGGAGGAACAGGACCAGACCCAAAAGATTTGACTCCTGAGGCTACTGAAGCAGTGTGCGAGAGAATGATGCCAGGTTTTGGTGAACTTATGCGTCAAGTTAGTTTACAGTATGTTCCAACAGCTATACTTTCTCGTCAGACTGCTGGAATAAGAGG
>DQTM01000175.1 GCA_015662785.1 Sulfurospirillum arcachonense
CGTTGATGTTTTCTATAAGAGTAGCTGGAAAAATATCAAGAGAGTTTATACCCGCAACCCCTATAAACCCAACAGCAAACCAAGGAATAGTAACTTTACTTTTTTGTTTAGTATTTGATTTTTTACTTAACCATACTCCTAAAACGACTAAAAATGGAGCTAACATCATGACTCTTAACATTTTTACAATCACGGCACTATTTGCTACTTCGTTTCCTAGAGTATTGCCAGCAGCCACGACGTGTGCAACTTCATGTATAGTTCCACCTATATATATGCCCATGCCTGTTGCGCCTAAGTCTACATACCCAGCTTGGTATAAAAACGGATATAAAAACATAGCTATTGTTCCAAAAACAACAACGGTTGATACAGCAATAGCACTTTTATATGCTTCACTTTTTAATATAGGTTCAACTGCTAGTATGGCTGCTGCCCCGCATATAGAACTTCCAGCTGTTGTAAGTATAGTTGTATCTCTATCTAATTTTAAAACTTTTACTCCTACAAAATATCCAATAAAATAAGTTAGAGTTACTATCAATGCGCTTGTGATGATTCCTGATATACCCACTTCAGCAATGCTTTGAAAAGTGATTCTAAAACCGTAAAAGACAATTGCTGTTCTTAAAAGTGTTTTTGTTGAGAAAGTTATACCTGGTGTCCACTCTTTTGGTAAGTGATTTCTTAAAGTATTTGCATACGCGATTCCCAGAATTATACCTATGATTAGAGGACTAATGCCTAAGTGTAGGAAAAATGGAAATTCTGCTATATATGAAGAGGCTATTGCAAATAGAGCTACAAAAAGAACTCCATTTAGTGTGTTTGGTCTGTTTTGTTTTGAAAATGCCATGTGTTACTCTTTTTTTGATTTTATTATATAAAAAGAAAAATGATTTGTAAAATAAATTAAACTTGATATAATAATAAAAAAAATCAATAAGGAAAAGATGATGACACTAAAAGAGTTAGATTTGTTTTATCTTTTGAGTGAAAACAGTCACGTCTCACAACTCTCAAAAAAACTTTCTATAAGTCAGTCTGCTGTATCTTTGTCTATAAAATCTCTTGAAAACAAGCTTGGAGAACCACTCTTTGACCGCATAGGTAAAAAACTTGTGTTAAATGAGAGAGGGAGAGTTTTTAAAGAAAAAACGTATAAAAGTTTTTTAGCACTTAAAGATGCCGAAAACTTTTTTAAAAAGGATAGAGTCTCAGGAACTTTACATATAGCTTCAAGTAAAACTATAGGCAACTTCATAATGCCTCAGATAGTTTTTGATTTTCTTAGTAAGTATCAAAATATAGAGATAAAAAAAGAGATAAAAAACTCTTTACAGATAATAGAGATGATTAAAAATGGAAAGCTTGACATTGGTTTTATCGAATCAGAGTGCAATGAAACTGATATACTAAAAGAGACAATGGGAAATGACGAGCTTATAGTTGTGAGTTGTGATGAAACTTTGCCTGATGAAGTATATATAGATGAACTGTTCTGTAAAAAGTGGATACTACGAGAAAAAGGTTCAGGGACAAGGGATATATTTTTAAAAGAGATAGGAGAGTTTGCAAAAGAGTTAGAGATTTTTATGGAGTATTCAGACTTTGAAGAGGTTAAAAAGTTACTTCAAGATAATAGTGAAGTCATTACATGTATATCAAAAGTAGCTTTGCAAAAAGGCTTAAAAGAGATAAAGCTGAAAAATATCAGAATCAAAAGAAGTTTTTATTGTATTTTTCATAAAAATAAGTATAAAAGCAAACTGTTTGAGAGTTTCAAACAGTTTGCAAAAAATCGTTTTAAACTTCTTTTATAATCTCTTGTTCTTTTTTATTTTTTTCAAATCTTTTACTATGAAGTAGGGCAAAGATTGTAGGAACATAAATGAGGTTTAAAATAGTTCCCCAAGCAAGTCCAAAACCAAGAGCGACTGCTAGAGGTTGGAATATGATTGCTTGTCCTGTTGCAAAAAAGATAAGAGTCATCAGTCCTATGATAGTTGTCAAAGTTGTCATAAAAATTGGACGTAATCTCTTAGTTGCTTGTTTGAACAGATCATCAAGAGTATATGTTTTTTTCAGATATGTCATCATAATGATACCATCGTTGATAACAACTCCTGCTAGTCCAAGAGCACCTATGAGTGAAGGCATACTTAGGTTTATGCCCATTATCCAGTGTCCACCAAGAACTCCGAGAAGCGAAAAAGGTATAACTGACATCAGTATAAATGTATCTTTAAAGGAGTTAAAAAGATAAAGCATTGAGAGCATGATAAGGAAAAGTGCTAGTCCCGAGGCATTTAGCATATCAGCCATGAGTTCTGCTTTTTTCTTTTTCTCTCCAAGTAATTCTATGCCTACGCCTTCTTTTTTTAGTTTTTCTAAAACTGGTTTTATTTGGTCAACTACTTCTCCTGAAGTGATGATTGAAGGGTTTACATTTGCGATAACGTAAAATATAGTCTCACCATAATCTTTTATAACTTTTTCAAAAGATTTAATAGTTTCAAATGTTACTACGTCTTTAAGTTCCACATTTTGTCCAGTCTCGAGTGGTATTTGTAGATTTTTTAGTGCTTGAAGATTGTCTTTATTGAGACTCTCTACTTTTATCTCTAAAAGAGAGTTTTCGTCAAATGCTGTACTTTTCTTTTTCGATAAGAACATGTCCGATAAGACTCGTCCTATAGTAGCTTCATCTAGTCCTAACTGCTCTCCATAGCTATTGATTTTTATTTTTATTTCATCAATTCCCATTTTGGCAGTATCAGACACCGTTTTTATGCCTTCAATTGCATAAAGTGCATCTTGAAGTGTTTTTATCGCTTTAAGTGTATGCTCTGTATTGTTAGAGATAACACCTATCTTTATATCTGATTTTACTGGTCCTGCTCTCCGTTCTGCAACAAAAATTTCTTTTAGCCCATATTTACTTTTATAATCTTTCTCTTTCAAAAATTTACGTAGTTTTTTAGCAACTATCTGTGAAGCTTCTGTTCTACTTCTCTCTATATTGTCTTCATAAGGGCTTAGATAAGGCGTTACATACTTGTCTACAAAGTTTATGGGTACAAGTTTATGAAGTTCAAGTGAGATATACATAACGTAAGGGTATCGCTCACTTTTTGACTCTACATCATTTCTAAATCCAGAGATTGTAGAGATTGTTTTTATGCTAAAATTTTCTTTGTTTTTTAGTATATCTTTTGAGATTGCATCTACAATTTTAAAAGAGTCTTCTATCTTTGTATTGACGTCTGCTTTTATGGAGATGTTCATAGTTGTTGAGTCAAATTTGGGGAACATTTGAAACTTTGAGTTTTTTAAAGCCGTAAGAGTCAATAAAGGAACTAAAATTATAAATAAGAATAGAAATGTTTTTTTATAGGTCATAAGTTTATGGATAATCCAACTATATATAGCATTGGCTCTTGACCATGATAGGACTCTTGATTCTGCTTTTAAAGTATGAGCAGCATGAATTGGTAAAAAGACAAATGACTCTATGAGTGAAGCAACTATAAGAGCCGAAACAGCTATAGGTATTAGCTTGATAAACTCTCCCATAGTTCCACCTATCATGATTGAAGGTAAAAATGCAAAGATTGTAGTAATAGATGCTATAAAAACAGGTAAAAACATCTCTTGAGTACCTTGAATTGCGGCTTCTTTTGGACTTAGTCCCTCTTCAAGTTTTTGTTGTATGTTCTCTGCCACAACAATGGCATCATCAACTACGATACCAAGAGCAACTAAAACACCTATAAGAGAAACCATATTGATGGTATAACCAAAAAAATACAGATATATAGCTCCCATTATAAAAGAGGTAGGGATACCTATAGCAACTATAAATGCCATTCTTGTGTTTATGAGAAGAGCAAGTAAGACTGCAACTAGAATAAGCCCAAAAAATATGTTTGACATAACAACGTTTAGTCTATCTTTGATTCTATCAGAACGGTTTTCATGGATTGTAAAGTCTATGTCTGGATTTTGTTTTGAAATACCAGCTAGAAGTTTTTTTATGTTTTCATCTGCAACAAGTGCATTTCCTCTCTCTGTTTGAGATACTGCAAGAGAGAGTGATGTTTTTCCATTGAAAGTTGACAAGGTTGTTGAGTCTTCATATCTCTTTTCTACCATAGCGATGTCTGAGAGATAAATCTTTTTACCACCTATACTAAGAAGAGTTTTTTGCATCGCTTCAGCTGTTTTTTTACCGTTGTATGTTGAGATGAAGAAGTGTTTATCTTTACCCTCTATTTTCCCAACAGGGAAGATATATGATAGCCCACTTATAGCATTGAAAGCGGCTGTTTTGTTTATACCAAAACTATCTATCTTTTTCTCATCTATCTTTATGTTGTAGTACATATCAGAGTCACCATAGATAACAACTTCGGATATATCAGGAACAGAGAGAAGTTTGGTTCTAAACTTTTTTGCAAAGTCTTTTAGTTCACTTCGCGTGAGTTTTTTTGATGAAAGTGATACTTGTAGTATACTTTTTCCAGTAGTAACAACAGTAACTCGTGGGTCATTCATATCTTCTGGAAAGTTCTGTTTTACTTTGTCTATGGCATCTTTTATCTTTGCAGATGTATCATACTTGTTTACATCTTTAAGAAGTTCTACTGTTATACTAAAAGTACCAGGAGTTATGACAGAAGTCATCTCATCGATACCCTCAATACTCTTAAGCTCATCTTCTATATCTCTAACAGCTATTTTATCCATCATATCGATAGAAGCGCCATTGTAACTACCACTTATGTTTATGATATCCAGCTCAAATGATGGAAATATCTCTTTAGGAGTTTTACTATAAGAGTAAAGACCAATCAATATAACCAATATAAATAGCACGTAATTCATACGAGAATTGTCAACAAAAAACCTTACAAACTTTTCCATATATATACCCTAATTGTTTAATTAGGGTATTTTAACGTATATGTGTTAACAAACTGATAATAATAACCCAAATTATGCAATAGAAATCACTAAACTAGTATTTATCATTGCACCTGTTGTATTTATAAAAAATCATCGCCTAATCACTTGGTTAAGCTCAGATTTTTTACAAACACCACAGGCAC
>DQTM01000300.1 GCA_015662785.1 Sulfurospirillum arcachonense
ATAGATGATCATACTAGAAGTGGGTATTCTCATTCAGCTATCATTGCACACGAATTAAGAGAACAGATAAAACCACTGTACTCCAAACTAAGAGCTAAAAATCCTATTAGGTACTCAGGACAAAGTTTACATGTAAGGGAACAAACAAAACGAGCTTTCACCCTTACATGTAAAGAAAATTTAGACATAATCCTAATAGATGACATAGTAACTACAGGCAACACATTGAGTGAAGCAACCTCTACATGTAAAGCAAATAATATGAATGTTCTTTTTGCTCTAACATTAGCAAATTAAAAAGAAAGTTAGTAAAAAAATTAAGTATGATTTAGTTATAATTTATATTACTAATAATTATTATACAGGGAAAAGATGAAAAAGTTATTTTTTGTATGTTTGATAGTTTTTTTTATTAAAGGGGTCAGCCCCCAACTATGAACTTTTATGCTATAATTATTAGCATAAAAGGAGTATTTTATGGCAAGAAGACTGAGAGTTGAGATTTGTGGTTATCATCATGTCTACAACAGAGGTGTTGCTAAAAAACGTATATTTTTAAAAGACAGAGATAGAGAGAAGTTTTTAGAGATACTAGAAGATGTGTCAAAAGAGTTTAAGTTTAACATACACTCCTTTTGTCTTATGGACAATCACTACCACCTTTTAATAGAAAATAAAAAAGAGAATCTTTCAGATGGAATGAGGCAAATTGGCTCACGTTATGCAAGTTACTTTAATAAAACTTACAAAAGAGTAGGGCATCTTTGGCAAGATAGATTTAAATCTTGGTATGTCATGGATGAAAATTATCTTATTACACTCTTTAAGTACATAGAATCAAACCCGGTCAAAGCAAATATGAGTTCAAAAATAGGTGAGTATAAATATAGTGCAAGTTATTCTATTTTAAAAGATGGTGTGCCTTCTTTTTTACAAAATTCTTTCATTCTTAGAGATTATGATACAAGTGTTCTTTTTGATATGTTTGATATACCTCTTAGTCAAAAAGATATAGAAAATATAGATAAATTTCACAAAATTAAGTACAAACAAGATGATGGTGATATAGTCCAGTCAAAAAAACAGAGCTTAGAGTACTATTTTAGGGGTTTACATAGTAAAAAAGAGAGAAATAAAGCTATTTTAAATGCTTATGAAGATGACTATACAAAAAGTGAGATAGCAAAACAAATAGGTTTAAGTGGTACAGGAGTCGCAAAAATCATCAAAAAGTTCATAGTTGGGGGCTGACCCCTTTTAGGCTAATAGGGGATTAATGTTGGTTTTTGTAGAATAAGAAAAATTAAATACTAAGGTACTAAATGGAAAATATTTTTGATAGTAACCAAGATATACAGACTATAAAGATAGAAGATTCTATCAAGGCTAGTTATCTTGATTATTCGATGAGTGTTATTATTGGGCGTGCACTTCCTGATGCTAGAGATGGTCTTAAACCAGTTCACAGAAGAATTCTTTTTGCGATGAATGATTTAAGTATCAGTTCACGTAGCCCTTACAAAAAGTGTGCTAGAATCGTTGGTGATGTTATTGGTAAGTACCACCCACATGGTGATACAGCTGTTTATGATGCACTTGTTCGTATGGCTCAACCTTTTGCTATGCGTATTCCTTCAGTTGATGGTCAAGGAAACTTTGGTTCAATTGATGGTGATAATGCAGCGGCGATGAGATATACCGAAGCTCGTATGACAGCTCTTGCTGAAGAGTTATTGAAAGACATAGATAAAGATACAGTTGATTTTACAGCTAACTATGATGATAGTATGTATGAGCCAGATGTTCTTCCAAGTCGTGTTCCAAACTTGTTACTGAATGGTTCAAGTGGTATCGCTGTTGGTATGGCTACAAATATTCCTCCTCATTGTATGGATGAGCTTATTCCTGGTCTTTTGGCTATGATTGAAAATCCAGCAATCGAACTTGAAGAGATGATGGAGTTTATTAAAGGTCCAGATTTCCCTACAAAAGGAATCATCTTTGGTAAAAAAGGCATTTTAGATGCGTACTCAACAGGACGTGGACGTATAAAAATTAGAGCTAAGATTCATATGGAAAAAAAGGGAAGTAAAGATGTCATCATCATAGATGAACTTCCTTACCAAGTAAATAAATCTCGTCTCATTGAGTCGATAGCAAATCTTGTAAAAGATAAGCAGGTTGAGGGAATTAGTGAGCTAAGGGACGAATCAGATAGAGAAGGGATTAGAGTAGTAATCGAGCTTAAGCGTGATGCTATGAGTGAGATAGTTCTAAACAACCTTTACAAATCAACAAACCTAGAAGTTACTTTTGGTGTAATTTTACTTGCAATTGAGAACAAAGAACCAAAGGTATTTAAGCTTCTTGAGCTTCTTCAACTCTTTTTGAATCACAGAAAAACGGTTATCATTAGAAGAACTATATTTGAACTTGAAAAAGCGAAAGCGAAAGCACACATCTTAGAGGGTCTTCAAATTGCTCTTGACAATATAGATGCTATTATTGCTCTTATTAGAGGTAGTGAAGATACAAAGTCAGCTAAAGAAGGACTTATTGAAAAGTTTGGACTTAGTGATATTCAAGCAGGTGCAATTCTTGATATGAAACTAAACCGTCTAACTGGTTTAGAGAGAGAAAAGATAGAGAATGAACTTAAAGCTCTTCACTCAGAAATACAGAGACTAAGTGCAATCCTTAAGAGTGAAACACTTTTAAGTGCAATTATTAAAGATGAGTTAATCGAAATTCAAGACAAGTTTAAGTCTCCTCGTGTTACTGTAATTGAAGATAATTATGATGATATTGATATGGAAGATTTAATTCCAAATGAGCCAGCAGTGGTTACTATTACGCATCTTGGATATATCAAAAGAGTTCCATTGAAGTCTTATGAGAAACAAAAACGTGGAGGAAAAGGTAAAACAGCAGTTACGATTTATGAAGATGATTTTATAGAGAGATTCTTTACATGTAACACTCACGATACACTTCTGTTTGTAACAGACCGTGGACAGCTTCACTGGTTAAAAGTTTATCGTATACCAGAGGGAAGCCGAATAGCTAAAGGAAAAGCAGTAGTTAATCTTCTAAAGCTTGAAGCAGGTGAAAAGATACAGTCTATCATCCCTGCAACAGATTTTAGTAAAGATAAGTCTTTAGTATTTTTCACAAAAAATGGTGTTGTTAAAAGAACAAATTTAGGTGAATTTTCAAATATAAGAAGTAATGGTGTAAAAGCAATTAACTTAGATGATGATGACATCATAATTACAGCTAAAATTGCCAATCAAGATGTAAAACAGTTGTTTATGATGACAAAGCTTTCTCAGTGTATCAAGTTTGATATTGAAAAAACTCGTGACCAAGGACGTAATACTAGAGGTGTTAGAGGAATCAAGTTTAAGCTTGAAGGTGACGAAGTAGTTGATGCTAACATTATCTGTAACGATGAGCAAGAGATACTTGTGATGAGTGAAAAAGGTATTGGAAAAAGAACTGAAGCTGGCGAGTATAGACTGACTAATCGTGGTGGAAGCGGTGTGATTGCTATGAAAATGACAGGCAAAACAGGTAAAAATGTTGTTGGTTGTTTGATGGTTGATGAGACTATGGATATGATGGCTCTAACAGTTGCAGGCAAGATGATAAGAGTAGATATGCAGACTATCAGAAAAGCTGGACGTAATACAAGTGGTGTTATTGTTGTAAATGTGAGTGGAAAAGATATAGTTAAGTCGATAGCAAGATGCCCTAAAGAGGAAAAACCAGAAGAAGATGTAACTACTGAAGATGATAGTAGTCTGATAGAAGAGTAGGCTTGTATGGTAGTTCCATTTTAAGGTGGAACACCATTTGCTTTAGTTTTA
>DQTM01000234.1 GCA_015662785.1 Sulfurospirillum arcachonense
CCTGTTTTTGTTTTTTTAATTACTGGAAGTTCTAACTGTTCAAACAAAACAACACCTAACTGTTTTGGTGAATTTAGGTTAAACTCATTTCCACATTGTGCGAAAATATCTATTTTTAGTTTTTCTATGTCACTATTTGTTTTTGTTTCTAACCCTTTAAAGTAAGCAGTATCAACTTTGATACCCTCTGCTTCCATATCTAAAAGTGTTTTAATAAAAGGAAATTCTATATCATGAGCAAGTTGCAGTAGACTTGGGCCAAGTTTCTCTGTAAGTTTGTCATAAAGCTTATAAGTCATCCAAGCATCTTCGCTAGCATACTTACAAGCATCTTCAATGTCAACCGCACTAAAATCTTGCCCTTTAGGCACAACATCTTTAAACTTTACCATCTCATAATCAAAAAATCGTTTTGCTAAGGCATCTAGTCCTGCTCTGTGTTCTGGGTTTAACAACCAAGCCAAAACCATTGTGTCACTAAAATGATCTACATGTAAAGAACCAAAATTGTTTTTTACTATAGCAAAATCGTATTTTAGATTCTGTCCAACAACCTTACATGTAAAGATTTTTTCTATTGCTTTTTTAGAGTCTTCAAGATTTACTTGCTCACCAACTCCAAGATAATTATGAGCTATAGGAACATAATAAGCCTCTTTGTCATTAAGTCCAAAAGAGAACCCAACTATCTTAGCACTTCTTACATCTAAACCTGTTGTTTCTGTATCAAAAGCTACAATATCGTTACATGTAAGCTTATTGACAACCTCGAAAAGCTTCTCTTTTGTATCTAGTAAAATTGGCTCAAAAGTACAAATCTCTTTTTTCTCTTGAGATTTAGGACTATACTTTAAGCGTGAAAGTATTCCTTTCAGGTCATATTTTTCTAATTCATCTACTATGTTTTCTAGAGGTTGATTTACAGGGAAATGAAAACTCTCAAATTTATCAGATATATCCAAACTATCATCAAGACGAACCAGTTTTTTACTCAAAAAGGCATTATCATAGCTCTCTTCAAGAAGTTTTTTTGCTCTTGGGTTTGCTACATTTTCTATGTTCTCATATATGCTTTGTACATCTCCAAACTCATCAATAAGTTTTTTGGCTCCCTTTGCTCCTATCCCTTTAACACCAGGGATATTATCCGCTGCATCACCAACGATAGCAAGGTAATCTCCCACTCTTTCAGGATAAACTCCAAACTTCTCAAAACATTTTTGTCTATCTATCTCTTGTCTTTTTATAGGGTCATAAATAACTACTTTTCCATCTTCTATAAGCTGATAAAGGTCTTTATCATGACTTACGATTCTTACTTTTATATCATGAGCTTTTGCAAACTTTGTTGCGGCTGCTATAACATCATCTGCTTCAAATCCCTCTTGTAAAAAACTTTTGAAACCCATCTTTTCTATCCAGCTAATTGCAACAGGAAGTTGAGTTTTTAAATCTTCTGGAGCAGGTGAACGATTTGCTTTATAATTTGGGTCTATCTCGTGACGAAAGTTTTCACCCTTGGCATCGAGTGCAAAAAGTATATAATCAGTTTCATGTTCTTCTCGTAAAGTATATATAAAGTTGGCAAATCCAGTTATGAGTCCTGTTGGGAAACCATCTTTGTTTCTAAGATTTGGTAAAGCATAAAAATTTCTAAAAAAGAAACCAAAAGTATCTATTATTGTTAAGGTTTTCATTTTTACTGCTCCTCATCAAAGAAATAAATTCTTTGATAATTCCTAACACTTAAGCTATGCCTTTGGCAAGAGAAATATAAATATTTCATTAAAAATTTTCTATTATTTTCTCTACTGCATCAGCAAATACACCAGTATCAAATCCCTCTTTTTCTACAAGGCTTAGTGCTATAGTTACACTTCTTTCTGTAAGAGGTCCATTCATAGGAACTGCTGTTTTTACAATTTTTAATGCTATAGAGTAATCACGAATATGTTCAGGTGCAGCTTCTACATTATCAGCATAAGCAATCGCTTCTACCATAGTTTCATCAAAACCCCAATGTTCAAATATCTTTGAAGTTATATCTGCTGTTGTAACGCCAACAAATGATTTTTCTACTTGAGCTATGTTTATAGCAGTTTCTATTTCCGACTTGAAAGGTATAACCTCATCTTCTTTTACTATTTCATCAGCAATAAGAATCTTGCCTGTTTCTTGAAGAAGTGCTGAAAGAAACAAAATATCTAGTTTTTTACTATCTACTTTAGTATACCACTCTCTCATCAAACGACTCTGTAAAGCAGAAATCTGCACAAAATCTTCAGGAATAATTCCATAAGGCTCTATATCAACATTCAAAAGTTTTTTAATAGATATATCCGTAGTTAATGCTCTTGTTGTTGACATACCAAACAAAGATATTGCTTGAAGTACACTTCTAATTTCACGTCTAAAACTATACAAAGGAGAATTTGCCACTTTTAAAAGGTTCGCCACTAACATAGGGTCAGTTTCTATAACCTTCGCAAGTTGGTTTATAGTACCGTTTTCATTTCCACATATAGAATTTATCTCATGAAAACTCTTTGGTAATGGTGGTAGTGTTTTTATACGTTCTGTTATATTTTCTAACATTTTTGCCTCTTATATTTATAGTTTTGTTTATTTTATCAAATTTTACTTTAAAAAAACAAAATTACTATTTTCAAAACATATTATTATAAAATATTCTTATATATAACTAGGTAAAATTACTATTGTTTAAAACGTATAATTATAAAACATTTTTATAGTTAATTAAGTAAAGTTTATGTAGTATCTTATAAATAATTGATTTAAATCAAGATAATGAAAGGATTATGAGTGGAAAAACTACTGAATATTTTCAAAAAAAATTCCGTTACTACCTCCCAAGAAAATTCTCAACTTACAAGTAGAAGAGATTTTTTCAAAAAAACAGGTATTTTTAGTGCAATTGCAGCTGCCTCTTTGGCTCCTGTAGCTCTGAGGGCAGATGATGATGCTATTATGCACCATCCTAAATGGGGACAGTCCTGGGCACTTACTTAAGCAAAATCAACAATAATATTATGGAATAAAACTGGCTTTCAAAAGGTATCGTAAGCAAACGAAATACCCAAAAAGAGCCAGC
>DQTM01000280.1 GCA_015662785.1 Sulfurospirillum arcachonense
CAAATACAAGGAGTATGTATGCAAGTAAATATAATCTACTGTAACCAGTGAGCTTATAGACCTAAAGCTTCCCGTGCGGGAGATGAAATACAAGAGGCTTATAAAGATGCTGATATAGTTGGAGTTCCAAGTTTTGGAGGAGTTTTTGAAGTAGAAGTTGATGGAGAAAACATCTTCTCTAAAGAAAAAGTGGGAAGATTCCCCATTGATGGAGAATTAGTTAAAAGAATTAAAGAGTGGGAATTTGCTAAAGAACAGGGATAACTAAAAACAGAGTTACCATACAAAGAAGAGTTTGGAGCGTGATGATTGAGCTCATTAAGGTAACATCACCTCCAAGTTCACGAGCTAAGATATAACCACTCACAGCAGTTGGCATAGCTCCAAAAATCACAGCTATCGCTAACATTTCACCACTCAAACCAAATACCAAACCAACACCATATATCACTATTGGGAAGTAAATTAGTTTTGCTAAGACAGCAACAACTAACTCTTTTTTTGCTGATTTCAAATGCTTAAATTCCAAGCCAACACCAACGGAAAGAAGACCTATAGGCAGAGCTGCTCCACTTAATATTGTCAAGGTCTTGAGTGCAACTACAGGAAAAGTCATATCTCCTGCATTAATAAGACCACCAACAACACAAGCAACTATAAGAGGGTTTTTAATAATAGTTTTGAAAAATGCCAAAAATGAAAACTTGCCGTCTCTAACGTAGAGCGCAAATGTAGAGATACATAAAACATTGATAAATGGTATCACAAAAGCCATCAAAATTGCGGCTAAAACTAAACCTCTATCCCCATATACAGAATCTACAAAAGCTAAAATCACATAAGAGTTAAATCTAATCCCACCTTGCATTATAGAAGTAAATGCTCTATTATTGAACTTTACAAAAAAGTTCAAAATCATCAAAGAAAAGAAAACAATAGTAATAGCCAAAAGTGCTGTTGTAACCAAGTCAAGAGTTTGTTCCAAATCTATATTTGAAGTAGAGACTTTGTAAACTAAAAGTGCAGGCATAAGAACATAGTAAGTAAACTTATCAGCCATTGGCCAAAAGTCAGTTGATGGAAATTTTATTCTCTTAAAAAAATATCCCAACAAAATCAATGAAAAAATTGGAATCAGTGTATTTACTATGTGTTCCATTAGCTTTTAGTTCTAAAACCCTCTTTTTTGATAAGCTCTTTTAGCTTATCTCTACACTCGCCTTGGAACTCCATCCACTCATCTTTACAAGTTCCACCACTGCCAAGCTTCTTTTTTAACTTTTTACAAAGCTCTTTCATCTCTTTTTGAGCAATAGAAAAAGGACCTATGATGCTCACAGGCTTTCCTCTTCTTTTTTCCATTTTAAAGACTATGGAGTGTTCATTTGGAGATTTTTTTTCTTTCAAAATCTCTTTTATCTTTTTTTTAGTATCACTACTCCAAGCTTTATCATTGTCAAGAGATGAACCAATTTTAATGTCCATACTTCTCTTTATACTCTTCATAAGGACCTTTGAAGTCAATTACACTTCCATCAGGCTTCATCTCTATAATTCTATTTGCAAAGGCATCAATCAATTCTCTATCGTGAGTTACACAAATAACATTTCCAGGAAATTTAAATAATCCTTCACCAAGAGCGATAATAGCTTCAAGGTCAAGATGATTATCTGGCTCATCAAGTGTTAAAAAATTACCTTTTTGAAGCATCATTTTAGAAAGCATCATACGGTGTTTTTCTCCGCCACTAATACTTTTAATACTTTTCTTTTGATCTTCTCCCGTAAAAAGCATACGACCTAAACATTTTCTAATTTCATCTAAATCTTTATTTTCATCATATCTTTGTAGCCATTCAAAAAGAATATCATTTCCATCAATAATTTCAGTTGTATTTTGAGGGAAGTAACTAGGCTCGATTGTAGCTCCCCATTTAACTTCTCCACTATTTGCTTTACTCTCATCCATCATAATTCTCAAAATAGTAGTTTTACCTACACCATTTGGTCCTATTAAAGCTATCTTATCGCCTTTTTCTACTTTTAAAGTAAAATCTTTTAAAACTACGTTATCATCATATGATTTATTTAGCTTTACAAGTTCTAAAACTTCATTTCCAATATCTCTTTTTGCTTTAAAGATGATACTTGGATCTCTTCTAGTTGATGTTTGAAGTTCTTCAATATCTAGTTTTTCAAGTCTTTTTTGACGAGAAGTTGCTTGCTTAGCTTTTGAAGCATTCGCCGAAAATCTTCTAACAAAAGCTTCAAGTTCTTCTTTTTCTTTTAACTTTTTACCTTGGTCAAGTTCTTGCTGTTTAACAATTAAATTAGAAGCAATATACCAATCATCATAATTTCCTGTGAATTCTCTTACCTTTTTAAAATCAACATCTAATATATTTGTACAAACTGAGTTTAAAAAGTGTCTATCGTGAGAAATAACAACCATAGTTCCTTGGTGTCTTTTTAACTGCTCTTCAAGCCAAGCAATTGCTTCGAGGTCCAAGTTGTTTGTAGGCTCATCCAGGAAGAGTACATCAGGTTTTGGGTAAAGAACTTGTGCCAAAAGAATCTTAAACTTATCTCCACCTGTAAGAGAACTCATAAGATCACCATGAGTCTCCACAGGAAAATCAAGTGCACAAAGAATTTTTTCTATATGTACATCAACTTCATAAGTTGGATCTTCTTCGGCACAAGTTATTTCTAGCTCTGCTAATCTGTCATTTACTTTTTCATCTTCAAAATCGCCATTAATATATAGATCTTCTTTTTCTTTTATGGCATCATAAAGTCTTTTATTACCAATCATTACAGCATCAGTTAGAGTAAAATCTTCATAAGCGTACTGATTTTGACTAAGTGTTCCAACTTTTAGACCACTTTGAACTGATATATTTCCACTCGTTGGTTCAAGTTCTCCTGAAAGTATATTCATGAATGTACTCTTACCAGCACCATTTGCTCCGATAAGACCGTATCTCTTGCTAACATCTAATTTTAAATTTATATTTTCAAATAACAGCTGAGATGAAAACCTCATTGTTAGATTATTTACTTCTACCATATTGTATATTACTCTCTTTATATTTTTCGCGATTATACCATAATTTGATTTCTTATGTAAAAGTAAAAAAATTTAGCTATAATGTTTTATTATATTTGATAAGGTAAAAAAATGCTAACAGAAATCAATAGAATAAAACAAAACCCTATTTTTAAAAGTGAAACAGATTTTTTTATACAATATAGAAGTAATTTTACCCAATCTATCATAGACTACTTGGATGATGAAAACCAATGTAAATGTTGTCTTTTAGACAAAAACCGTATTGCAGAAAATTTTTATGATGCTCTTTTTTACCCTAAAAAAGATTGTTTTGAAAAACATCTCTGCTGGATGAAATTCTCAACTAAAAACGACAAAAACATAGGATTTTTCTTTTCATCTTTAATGTACAACTTATTAGAAGCATTTATGGAACATAAAAAAGCAAAAGGCTTGAAAAAAAGTATGGATTTAATAAAAATTTGTGCAGGTCTTCAAAAAGAAATACTTAGTGCACTTGAAAGCAACTACACATTTGATGTATCACCATATCTTCCTAAAAAAGATGGCATTACTTACCTTCACAACATGTATAGATTAGAGCGTGGCATACGTTTTATAACACATACAGACCTTGGAACTTGTCCTCATGTGGCTTTTGTAAAACAGACAGGGCAGTACTCTGCAGTCGTACAAATAAGTGATGAGCAGATGACAATGATGATGAGTCCTCATAGTTCATTTATACTCAAAAATAGTGATGATGAAAAAAACTTTAGTGTTCAAACAGAGATACTTTGTGCCGAGGAAAACACTATTATCATCAAAGAGATAAAAGAGCTTGAGACTTCTCCACTTCTAAGCAGAAAGTATCCAAGGGCGGCTATGGTTCATGCAAGCTTAGTACATATAGCAAATGAAGATGAGTATATAACGGGCAATATGTTAGATATTAGTGAAGGTGGCATGGGCATTATGAGCTCAACCAAAAGTCACTTTGAAAAAGGACAAAATATTGTTGCTTTTCTCTCTTATGAAGATGAAAAAACAGGATTTAAATTTAGTTTTGAAGCAAATGGTATCATAACTAATATCATAGGAATTGAACATGTTTTTAGGTATGGCATACAACTCTCGTTAAATGATGAAGAGAAAGATATAGTACATAACCTTGTCGATATATTAAATGGTGTAGAAAACGAAAAATAATATATTTCAATATGAAATATATTTACATGTAGATAAGTTTTTTTGCTATAATCCCAATTATGAACAAAATCAATAAATTCCATCTTATCTCCTTTGTGGCAACTATCTTAGTCACTATAACTGCTTACTTTGAATTTGATAATATATTGGTCTTTAAAGAAGTCTCTATAGGTCTTATCTTCATAAGCTTACTATTTTCACTATTTTTTGGACGAAGTAAGTCATTTGTATTGCTTTTTATTCCTCTATTTTTTAGTCTCTATATGTTTTACCCCTCTATTTTAGGATTAGACGGTGGTAATCACTCTTTTTGGTATCTATTTCCCATAACAACTTCCTTAGGATTTTTATTCATAGGGATACTTTCAGAGAGAGGATTATACTGTTTTTATGGAGCTTCAAAAGTACTTATTATGCTTTTTATTTTGGCAATTACACACTACCTTTTAGCAACATTTTCTATTGAATTTAAAAACGCATTAAATACCTCAATTATAAGTTATAATATACCACTTATTGTGAATGATTTTACATTTTTAATTTCTCTTTTATCAATAGGCTTTGTTACTGCAATATCAATTATCTTTTTTAACAGTAACATCGAAAAAGCTCCACTTTGGGCTCTTATAGCACTACTCATTCCTTCTTATTTTTTCCAAACTCAAAGCTCATTTATTTTGTTTAGCTCACTCAGTGCTGTTATTTTTATAACTGCACTTCTAAAAGATAGTTATACCATGGCTTACATAGATACACTAACTGGGATTCCAGCTCGTCGTGCTCTTGAAGAATCATTTTTGAAACTTGGCTCTACATATTCAGTAGCTATGGTCGATATTGATTTTTTCAAAAAATTTAATGACACTTATGAGCATAATGTTGGAGATGAAGTTCTAAAACTTGTCGCAGAACAGCTAGGTGAAGTTAAGGGTGGAGGAAAAGCTTTTAGATATGGTGGAGAAGAGTTTACAATCCTCTTTGCAAACAAAAAACATGATGAAATTTTAGTCTATCTTGAAGATGTAAGAGAGTCCATAGCCAAGCGAGCTTTTATTATACGAAGTGAAAATAGACCTAATGAAAAACCAGATAAAAAAGTTAAACAAAAAAAACAAAAAAAAGTCAATCTTACTGTTAGCATAGGAGTTGCACATGCTCCAATTGACGGAAAAACTCCTACTGAAATCATGAAAAAAGCTGATATATCTTTATACAAAGCTAAGGAAAGTGGACGAAATTGTACAATTACTTCCTAACTCTTATTTAAGTGAGTGGTGTTATAATTGTCACAGTGGATATAAAGGATTATAATAATGAAAGCATTAACATGCACGGATTCAGAGTGTAAAAAAAAGGTTGACAGACGTAAAAAATATGAGCTTTAGTGAGCTTGAAAAATACAACTCACAATGTGGTAGTTGTGGTGACTGGATATTTAAAGAACAAGAGATAGCAAATAAAACTTATAATGCCGTTTCAGTTAAATGGGCTGAAGAGTTTATGAACCAACAATTAAGAAGATAGAGGGACTCAAAGCCCCCTCTTTTTTTAGTGTAAATCGCTATTTAACACAACTTCTCTTTGACTTCTCAAAGCTATAATCATACCATTGGTGCTATTTTGTCTAAAATGAACACCATTAAATCCTGCTAAATCAAGCCCTTTTACAAACTGGATTTCATCAGAATCTTTACATGTAAAGCTTGGATTAACATCTTTAATTTTAGTAACTTGCGATGGGCTTATACCTATCTTAGTTCCCTCTAAAATTGCAATTCCAGCATCTACTATACAACCATCACCCAGCGGAATTCCTGTAACAGAATTTGCTCCAAGAAGAGTGTTCTCTCCAATTGCAATTGGATTTCCATCAGTTCCACTAAGAACGCCAAGTATACTAGCTCCTCCACCAACGTCACTACCTTTGCCTACTATAGCAGATGAACTTATACGTCCCTCAACCATAACTGCACCAGTAGTTCCAGCATTAAAGTTTATATAACTCGCTCCTGGCATAACAGTTGTTCCAGCACTCAATTGTGCTCCCATACGAACTTTACTAGCATCAAGTATGCGAGTATTATCAGCAGGAATTACATGTGATAAAAATCTAGGAAATTTATCTACAGATTCTATAATAGGATAAGTGCCTTGAAGTTTCATCTCTATCTCATTTGCTCTTAACCAATCAAGCTCGATTGGAATACCCATAGACCAAGCTACGTTTTCAAGTACACCAAATGCTCCGTTTAGATTTAAACTTCTTAAAGCTGCTTTACCAGTTGAAAGAGCGTATAGTTTTAGGTAAACTGCTTCAACACTTTTCAAAGCTTCATCATCAAAAATGAAAACAAGTCTGTAATCATCTCTAAGTTCATCTGATTTTCTTATCCAATTTAACATACTGACAACTTGGACATTTTTATGAGCATCATCACTAGCTTCATTTATATATGGTGAAAATGCTTTATATGCATTTTTAACAAACTTTTTCTTCACATCACATATAAATTCACTACCACTAAAATCTACTTCTACTCCACTCTCTTTTAAAGCTGCTATAAAAACGGCAGCACTTCCAAAGTTCTCTCCCCAATTTATAACTGGGAAGTTAGCTTGTAGTATTTTATCGCTATTTAACTGACCACGGTCAACTCTTGCAATTCCAAAACCTATTGGTTTTCTATAACCTTCTAGATTTTCTGTTTTCTCTATAAGAGCTTTGAACTCTTCTACATTTTTTACTTTAATTGACATTTTTTAACCTTATTTTTAAGTTATTAATTTTTTGTATCTCTAAAACTTAGAGCTAATTAACAACCTCATCCACCACTTTTAGGTGGCTCGGCACTTGAAGCAGCACCAGTTGAGCAAGCACTTGCTCCACCATTAACACCTATAGTTGGCTGAATAGCTTCATTATTTGCTCCACCCTCTTCGTTTACTTTTTCTATCTCTTCCCAAAGCTTACTTGCAGCTTCTTGGTATCTTTTTGCAGTTTCACTTTCAGGCTTGAAAAGAACTACTGGTTTTCCAGCATCTCCACCTTCTCTTATAGCAGGTTCGATTGGAATTTCTCCGATGACTTGAGTATCAAACTTCTTCGCTAATGGCGCAGTTGTTCCCTTACCAAAGATATCGTACTCTTTACCAGTATCTGGACAGATAAATCCACTCATGTTTTCCATGATTCCAGCAATGGGAATATGAAGTTTTTTGAACATATCTAAACTTCTCTCAGTATCATCAAGTGCAACTTGTTGAGGAGTTGTAACACAAATTCCATTAGTTACTGGAACACTCTGAGCTAAAGTAAGCTGTGCATCACCAGTTCCAGGAGGCATGTCTATGAACAATACATCCAGTTCACTCCAAAGAATATCACGTAGAAGTTGCTCAATTGCTTTCATAATCATAGAGCCTCTCCAAATCAAAGATTGTCCCTCTTCCATAAGGCTTCCCATACTCATCATCTCAATACCATGAGTAAGAATAGGCTTAACTTTTTGTCCAACTATCTCAGGAGATTTTCCTACAACACCTAACATACGAGGTACATTTGGTCCATAAATGTCAGCATCAAGTAGTCCAACTTTTTTACCTTGACTTGCAAGTGCAATCGCTAGGTTTACAGTAGTAGTTGTTTTACCAACTCCGCCTTTACCTGAACTTACCATTACAAAGTTTTTTACATGAGGAGTCATGTTTTTTCCACTTTGTGAGTTACTCTTTTGAGCTGGCTCTTTTGGTTGCTTGATTGCAACATCTACTCTAGAAGCTCCTGCTTTTGCTAAAACACCTTCTACATTTGCTTTTAGCTCTTTAGCTATTTCCTTACTTGCTGAAAGTATCTCTACTTCTAGAAAAACATTTCCTTCATTTACTTCCAAGTTTTTTACAAAACCAAAAGTAACTATATCTTTCTCAAAACCTGGATATTTTACATCTTTTAAGGCTTCAAGAACACTATTCTTATCTAACATCTTTTTCCTTTTATATTATTTATTTTTATCATTAACTTAATTAGGAGTAATTATATCTCAATTAAATTAATATTTTCTTTACACATCTTCTCTATAGTCAAATTTTCAACTTTGGTAACATATTTTATCTCTTTTGTTATAGTACCCTGACGAGCATAATCTTTGTCATTTATTCGTTTCTCAACCCACTGTTTTCGCATATATGTATACTTGTTTAAAAAGAAGAATTTATCACAAAAAAGATAAAAAAAAGCTTTCATAGTGTATAATATTGTAACACTTAAGGAAAAAGGACTAAATTTGCCCGATTTATCACTAGTTATGCTGGGAGCTGGTACATCTTCTAGGTTTAAGATGTCTGCTAAAAAACAGTGGCTAAGAACGGGGCATACTCCATTGTGGCTTTACGCTACTCAAAATATAATTAAAAATTTTAATTTTAACAAAGTTATTGTTGTCTGTTGCGAAGATGAAATAGAGTACATGAAGCTTTTTAATAAAGAGTTTACTTACGTGATTGGAGGAAGTACTAGGCAAGAGTCTCTTAAAAATGCTCTTCTACATGTAGACACTTCAAATGTCCTTGTAAGTGATGTAGCAAGAGTTTGCATTCCTCAAGATATGCTTCAACGCATAATTAACAAATCTAATGTAGCTGATATAGTAGTTCCTTATTTAAGCGTTCATGATACAGTAGTATATGAAGACAATACTATAAACAGAGATAAAATAAAACTCATTCAAACTCCACAACTCTCAGTTGCAAATTCTCTTAAAGATGCTCTCTTACATGTAGAAGATTTTACAGATGATAGTAGTGCAATCAAAGCAAATGGTGGTAAAGTTGAGTATGTACTTGGTGATAAAAAAGCAAATAAAGTAACTTCACTGGAAGATATAGAAGTAATCTCTAGTTTACAAAAACCCTCAGCAGATATATTTGTAGGAAATGGTTATGATGTTCATCAATTTGAGATTGGGAAAAAGATGGTTCTGGGTGGGGTAAGCATTAAAGATACGAGAGGTTTTAAAGCACATTCTGATGGAGATGTTGCTCTGCATGCTCTTATAGATGCACTCTTGGGCGCAAGTGGAGCTGGAGATATAGGTGAACTTTTCCCAGATACTGATGGGGCTCATAAAGGTGCTGATTCAAAAGAGTTACTTAAAAAAGTTGTATCGTTTTTATATAACGTTGGATTTGAGATAGTAAATTGTGATTTGACCATTATGGCTGAGTCTCCAAAGCTTTTCTCATACAAAAAACTCATGAGAGAAACAATAGCAGATATACTACATGTAGAACCTATACATGTAAATATCAAAGCGACTACAACAGAAAAACTTGGTTTTGTAGGAAGAGAAGAAGGAGTTGCCGTAAATGCAACCGCAACACTAAAATATTATAACTGGAAAATTAATGAATTATAAAAATTTAACATGGGCTTTAGTGAAGTCGAAAGAGACTCAAAAATGAAAATTTTAATTGTAGAAAATGAGATATACCTAGCACAGAGTATTGCTTCAAAGCTAACAACAATAGGCTATCAATGCGATATGGCAGCTTCAATCAAAGATGCGGTAAAAGATGATAGATATGATGCAGTTTTACTATCAACTAACATTTCAGGACAAAATTTTTACCCTGTCATAGAGAAACACAAGTCTTCCATCATTATACTAATGATATCTTACATTAGTAACGATACTGTTTCAAATCCTATTAAAGCTGGAGCAAATGACTATATTCAAAAACCTTTTATGATAGAAGAACTTATAAGAAAGCTTCGACACTTAAAAGACTTCAAGGCTCTCAAAAAAGAGAATGTTACATATAAAGAGTATGTAAATAACCTTTTTGAGAGTTCTGAACTAAAGCCCATAAATACAAAAACAAAACTTCCTGTTCTTTTAAAAACAAATTTTCAGAAGCATGCTGATGCAGTTGTTTTTCACTATAGTGTAGAGAAAAGTGAACCTTTTACATTTATATCTCTCACAAGTGACAATGCTATTGAAAAAATAGTCAAAACCCCTTATAATGAACTTTTATATCTTGTAGACTTACAAAATATAAAAAAGAGTGAAAAAACAAAAATACTAAATCTCATTGAAGATAGACGTGCGATCATATCAACAACAGACATAAATGAAAATCAAGAGTTAATAACAGAGATAGAATTGGCAACTGAAAATAAAGTTTTTGATAGAGGTGACATACTTAGTATTGATGATTATGTCAAATATATCATACTAAATTTTCAAAGTAAGTTTCCAGATACTGAGTTATCAAAAAAACTAGGAATTTCAAGAAAAAGCCTTTGGGAGAAAAGAAAGAAATATGGAATTAAAAAGAAGAAGTAAAAACAATAGGACTTTATCTCGTCAAAGACAAAGCTTAAGTGAAAGGAATTTTTAGGGACTTTGTTCCTGAAAAAGGAGATAGTAAAATGAAAAAAAATAAAAACAGACAATTATTTATAGATAAACAGGCTTTAGCTACGCTATCTTTTGCAAAAGAAGGAATCTTAGCTCCTGTCGATAAGTTGATGAACAAAAAAGAGGCTGAAGAAGTAGATAAAACTGGATTTTATAAAGGAATTCCTTTTCCTTTTCCTTTTATTATAGCTCCTTTTGGCAAAAAAAATGCGAATGTTCTAACAAGTGCAATCCAAGGTGAAGAACTTGATTTTGTAGTTGATGGTAAAATTAGAGGTTCCATCGTAGTTGATGAAGTCTTTGAAATAAACAAAAAAAGAAGAATTGAGCAGATTTTTGGTACCTATGATACATCTAATCCAGAAACTGAACTATTTTTAAAACGTCTTGGTGACTATGCTATAAGTGGTGAATATGAACTTGATTTTGATGATATAAAAGATATCAAAAACACTATTGCTCAAGCTAAAGAGAGAATACAACCTAAAAATGTAGCTTCAGTTATGATGAGCGCAAGACCTTTTCATAGAGCACACGAAAGACTCATAAGAATCACTCTAGAAAAAACAGATCTGTTAGTAATCTTTTTACTGAAACCTTACACCGAAGATTTGATTTCGTATAAGCTCAGACTAAAAACTCTACAATACTTTGTTGATAACTATCTTCCCAAAAGTAGAGTCATTATAGTTCCATTTGAAAACACATATATATTTGCAGGATACAACAATGCCGTTCTGGATAGTATCTGTGCTCGTAACTTTGGCTGTGACAAACTGGTTCTTGGACAGAGACATAGTGGTATTGGGATGTATTATGATAAAAATGAGATGAAGTCTATACTCAACAAGTACAAATCATTGGACATTGATGTTGATATAATCACTGAGTTTGTGTACTGTAATGAGTGTAAAACTTTAGTTAGTAAAAACACTTGTCCTCATGGACAACATCATCATATAAAATATGAGTCAGAAACTCTCATGGAACTTCTTAAAGTGGGTATCTTACCACCTGCTGTTTTAATGAGAAAAGATATATCAGCAATACTTCTTAGTGAAATGTTCCCTGATAGATTTGAAAATATACAAAAAATCTACGATAATATCTTCCCTACTTCTGGGCTTTTAGAGTCTCATGATGAAAAAGATTTTTATCTTGAATTGATGAATCTTCATCAAACAACATCATTAACTTAGGAACAAGATGCGTAGACTATTTTTAACATTTTTTTACAGTGGATTATCTCCTTGGGCTCCTGGAACTGCAGGAAGCATAGCTGCGGCAATTGCAGGTATATTAATTCTTCAATACGTTCAAGTAGATACCCTTCTTCTTCTAACAACTCTTATTACTATAATAGGCATAAAACAGATAAATATCTATGAAAAAGAGACGGGAACTCATGACGACAAAAGCATTGTCATAGACGAAGTAGTTGGTCTTTGGTTAGCTTTTAGTTTTGTAGATACAACAAACTATTTTCAATTGGCTCTTTGTTTTGTCTTTTTTAGAATCTTTGATATTTGGAAACCTTCATTCATAGGTCGAATTGACAGAGATGTTAAAGGTGGTTTAGGAGTTATGGGTGATGACCTACTTGCTGGATTACTTGCTGGAATTTGTAGTTCGGCAACTTGGCAAGTTATAGAGATGTACTTTTAATTAAAATATAACTTTTTTATCACAACTTAATATAAGTTTTTTGAAGGTGATATAAAAAGAGAAGATTTTGGACTCACTTGGAATAAAATGCTAGAAAGTGGTGGTTTTGTTGTTGGAAATAAGGTGAAAATCACGATAGATATAGAAGCTATAGAACTTTAAACCCATCTCTTTCAAAGGCAGTTGCAAACTCTAAAAATAGAGTTTGTTCCTGCTTACTTAAATTCATATACCATACTATACTAACAGTTTCATACTCTCTTTTATCTACATGTAACTCTTCTTTATCCAAAAAGTGCTCAAATCTTGGGACTAACGAGTAGATAGTTGAGAACTTAAAAGGCTCTTTTTTTATATATTTTTCAAGAGTTGCATTTGCTATTACAGCCTTTGCACTCCCTCCATAAGCCCTCACAAGTCCACCAGTACCTAACTTAGTTCCACCAAAATAACGTACTATCAAAATTCCACACTCTAAAAGCTCATTTCCACGCATGACATTAAGCACAGGTGGACCTGAAGTTCCTTTTGGTTCACCATCGTCACTACAATTTTCTACTACTTGCTCATACTCATTGAGGTACCGTTTTGCCCAAACTATATGGTTAGCTTTTGGGTACTCTTTTTTTAGCTCTACATGTAAAGAGTCGAAGCTTTTAATTGGAACTAAAAAAGAGATAAATGTTGATTTTTTTACCTCTAATTCACTACTAAATTCTTTTACTACAGTTTGTGACATTTATACCTATCTTTAAACTTATTTTAACAAACTAAGCAGTATAATTTTCAAATTAGTTAAATTTATTTAACCTTTTGGAGCATTCCTTGAAAATTGACAATTTTTGTATTACTGCTTTTTTGACAATATTGATATACTCTATTGTACTATTTTTTTACTATGATATATCTCAGACAAGTGCTATAAACCAAGCACAAATTAGAACACAAGATTTTATACGTCAGATTGAAGCATCAAAAATATTTTTTAACGATGAGCAAAAAAGTCAGATAAAAAAACTTGCAATAGCAAGTAAATTAGATGAAAACAAGTTTTTACCAGAACTCTACTCTTGTACATATGCATCCGTTCAGATAAATAATTATTACAATAAATTGAGAGCAGAAAAAACTTACCTCTTATAAAAGTATCATTTTCTGCAAAAAATCCAAGAAATGTAGAAAACCAAGCTTTCAATGAAGAGTTAGAACTTCTAGAAAAGTTTAATTCAAAAGAGCTCAAATCATACTCAAAAGTAATTCAAACAAAAAATGGACAGTACCTTTACTTTGCAAAACCAACAAATCAAATGAAAGCGAGCTGTTTAGAGTGTCATGGAAAACCAGAAGATGCTCCAAAAGCACTCGTAAAAAAATATGGCGATAAGCAAGGTTTTAACCACAACAAAGGTGAGATAAGAGCTTTTGTAAAAGTACTAATGCCTTTAGATAAATACCTTGGTGAAGCAAAAAAACTGTTTTGGACTATTGCCATCTCAACTTTTACAATACTAATGTCTATTATTGTCTTAGTAAGAATATTTGTATCAAAAAATAGAAAAGAGTCTAAAAAATTTCAAACGGTTATAGACAACTTAGATGAAATGATACTAGTAAAATCAAACTACGATATACACTCTATAAACAAATCCTTTTTAAAGTTTTTTGGAATAACAAATGCAGATGAATTTAAAACAAAACAGAAATGCTTAAGCCAATACTTTATCTCTGCTGATGGTTACCTAGATCTCGATTTATCAAAAATCGATGATACTCTAATAGAAAAAATTAAAAACACAGAAAAAACAAAAAGAGTAGTACAAATTGCTAACCATAAAGGTGAAATTCACACACTAACAATTAAAATAGATAAACTTGAAGATGATGACAACCTACATGTAATAGTTTTATCCGATATTACAGCCCTGCAAAAACGCTCAGAAAAGTTTGAAAAACGTGCCAATATAGACTCTTTAACAGGAGCTTATTCAAGAGCCAAATTTGATTACCTCTTTCATTCAGAATTTGCTAGAAGTATAAGGTATTTTAACCCTCTAACAATTCTTTTCATAGATATTGATAACTTTAAAATTGTAAATGATACATATGGACATGATATTGGTGATGAAGTACTGAAAAAATTTGCAAACCTTATTTCTACCAACAGTCGTGAGCTTGATGTGTTTGCTAGATGGGGCGGAGAAGAGTTTATACTTATGCTTCCCCAAACAAACATCAACGATGGTTATAAACTAGCAGAGAAGATAAGAAATATCATAGCCTTACACAAATTTGATCAAATAGAAACTCTAACGTGTAGTATAGGACTCTCTATGCTAAACAAAGGTGATAACCATGAATCTATCATTAAACGTGCAGATAATGCACTATACAAAGCAAAATCAACTGGACGTAATAGAACAATTATAGAGTTTTAATCTCTTTTTGGTTAATCTTAACAAAAAGGTTTTTCATGGCAAAAAATAACTCAACAAAAACAGTAGATACAATAATAGACTTTATGATTATCATAGGTGTAAGTTTAACTATCTTTTATGGTTCAGATTTATTAGGTGCTCCAACTTGGCTTCAACTTCTTTTAGTTGCAATATGGGGTGGATTTACAGGATACAAACCAAAAATAGTAAGAATTCCTTTTAAGTTTATGTATAAAGATGATTAAACTAGATAGTAGCATATGGATAGATAAAGATGATAAAGGTTTTTTAGGAAAAGGCAGAATCGAACTGCTCAAAAAAATAGACGAACATGGCTCGTTATCAAAAGCAGCAAAAGCGATGAAAATGAGCTACAAGTCTGCTTGGGATTCACTCAATGAGATGAAAAAACTCTCTTCAGAGGAACTAATAATCTCTAACAGTGGAGGTAAAGGTGGTGGTGGAAGTAGACTCACGACACAAGCTCATCACTACATAAAAACTTATGAACTACTTTATAAAACTCAACAAGAATTTCTCAAATCAATCGAATCACATACTCAAGATGTTGAAGATTTACAGCGATTTTTACAAAGAAACTCACTAAGAACAAGTGCTAGAAATCAGATTTTTGGAAAGATTCGAGAAATACAAGATGGGCAAATAAACTCACTGTTGACTATATCTATAGACAACTCTTTACATGTAAAAGCTTCCATCACAAATGAAAGCATAAAAGAACTTGGTATAAAAAAAGGAAAAGAAGTCTACGCCCTCATAAAAGCTTCGTGGGTAAAAATAACTACTCGCCAAGAAGATAACTCCCTAAGTGGGACAATAATAGCAATAAAAAAAGAGAAAAACATAGTAGAAATACTTCTAGAAATAAATGATAAACTAACCATAACATCTGTAATGGATATAAATGAGTTCGAATCTTTACATGTAGAGGTAAAACATAGAGCGTTTGCAACATTTAGACCAAGTGACACCATCATTGGAGTTTAAGAAAACTTAAGAATATTTCGTTATACTTTTAAAAACATAACGAAATGAGTCTTTACATGTACAAAAAACTAATCCTTATTTTACTACTAGGAACTTTCCTATCAGCCACTTCGCTAAAAGTAGCAGTTGCAGCCAATGTACGTTTTGCTTTTGATGAGATATCAAAAGAGTATGAAAAAATGAGTGGTGTTAAAATACATGCAATAGTGTCTTCTTCAGGAAAACTCACAGCACAAATACAGCACGGTGCTCCATTTGATCTGTTTTTATCTGCAAATATGAAATACCCTGAGTACCTCTATGAAAGAAAACTAGCTACTACAAAACCAAAAATATATGCTTATGGAACTCTTGTTTTATGGAGTTTAAATAAAAAAGTAGATGTAAGTTTAGAGGGATTAAAAGACAAATATATCAAAAAAATAGCCATTCCAAATCCTAAAACTGCTCCTTATGGAGTTCAAGGATTAAAAGTATTAGAAAAATATGGTTTAAAAAAATTACTTTATTCAAAAATAGTATTTGGAGAGAGTGTTTCTCAGGCCAATCAATACATCTACTCTCGTTCAGCCGACATAGGCATAACAGCAAAGTCGGTAGTATTGTCCCCAAAGATGAGAGGAGTAGGCGTGTTCAAAGAGCTAAATACTGATGACTACTCTCCAATCAAACAAGGCATAGTTATACTGAAATATGGTGAAAATAAAAATAAAAAAAAGTCTTTAGATTTTTATAATTTTATCTTTTCAAAAGAGGGACAAAAAATACTTAAAAAATATGGATATATAATTCCATGAATAAACTATATGGAAAAATAAGCAAGATAACTTCACATGAAGGAATATCTTTAGTAAATATTAAAACCGAATATGTCACTCTTGGTACTGTTTTAATTGATACTCCTCAAAGTTGTAGTTATCTAAAAATAGGTAAAAAAATAACTGTTGCTTTTAAGGAAACTGAAGTTGCCATAGCACTACCAAACCTTGGAACTATAAGCATGGCAAACCAAATTAACTGTAAAATCAGCAAAATTGAAAATGGCAAAGTTCTTGCCAAAATATCACTTACATGTAAAGATGGAAATATAACTTCTATCATAACAACAAACTCTTCTCAAAGACTTCAACTCAAAGAGAGATTAGAAGTAATAGCTCTAATCAAAGCAAATGAAATTTCACTTATAGATGAGGAGAATTAAATGTTTTTTGAGACTATGTTACTTACATTTAAAGTAGCTCTCATAACAACTATAATCCTCTTTTTGATAGGAATTCCTATTGCTCTTTGGATTTCATCTACTAAATCAAGACTAAAGCCAATTATTGAAACCATAGTTAGTATGCCTCTTGTTCTTCCTCCTTCAGTCATAGGTTTTTACCTTCTTATTTTTTTAGGACCTAGTAGTGCGGTAGGTGGTTTTGTAGAAGAGTGGTTTGATATGAGACTTGTTCTTAGTTTTGAAGGAATTTTAATTGGCTCAATTCTATTTAGTTTTCCTTTTATGGTTCATCCAATCCAATCAGGACTCCAATCACTTCCAAAGTCACTCATAGAAGCCTCTTATACACTTGGTAAATCAAAACTTCAAACTCTTATGCATGTACAACTTCCAAACATTAAAAACTCACTTCTTACAGGTATAGTTTTAACTTTTGCTCATACTGTTGGAGAGTTTGGGGTAGTGTTGATGATAGGTGGAAATATACCTGGGGAAACTAGACTAGCAAGTATTGCAATTTATGATGAAGTTGAAGCTCTGAATTATGACTTAGCAAATCAGTACGCTCTGACACTTTTTGTTATCTCGTTTTCTATACTTCTTTTAGTCTATGTCATCAATAGAAAATTTAGTGGAGTTTTAAGATGATAAGCATAGATATAAAAAAGAGTTTCAAAAATGCTAATTTTCACTTTAAAACTCAAATACAAGACAACTCTCTAAATGCAGTTTTTGGAAAATCAGGTTCAGGAAAAACTACACTTCTAAGACTTCTAAGTGGTCTTGAAACGCCTAATGAAGGCATTATAAAAGTTGATGATAAAACATGGTTTGATTCAAAAAACAAAATAAACCTACCTCCACAAAAAAGAGATATAGGTTTTGTTTTCCAAGACTATGCTTTATTCCCAAATATGAGTGTAATAGAAAACCTAAGATTTGCTCAACCTTCAAAAGATGAGAATTTTTTAGCAGAACTTTTGGACATCATAGAGTTAACTAACTCTCAAAATAAATATCCTGAACTTCTCTCAGGTGGACAAAAACAGAGAGTAGCTTTAGCTCGTGCTGTAGCAAAAAAACCAAAGCTACTGCTACTAGATGAAGCTCTTTCAGCACTTGATAGTGTTATGCGAGTTCAACTACAAGATGACATAGAAAATATACACAAAAGGCTAAATCTAACTACGCTTATGATAAGTCATGATATTGCAGAAGTTTATAAACTAGCTTCAAATGTTCTAATAGTTGAAGATGGAAAGATAAAAAAGAGTGGTAATCCAGACATACTTTTTGAAAACTCTCAACTAAGTGGAAAGTTCAAATTCTCGGCTAAAATTATGAAAATAGAACAAGCTGATACTATTTTTATAGTAACTCTTCTAATTCAAAACAACCTTACAAAAGTTGTAGCTACCCAAGAGGAAGTTAGAACCATGAATATAGGAGATGATGTCTTAGTTGCATCAAAAGCATTTAACCCAATCATAATCACATAAGACTTCTTAAAGAGTATCTGTGTTCAACCAAACATTGCATAAGTTCATGATGCTCTTTCCATAACCCAAGTTTTTGCTCTTTTGCATCTTTTGCAACTCTTAGCAGTAATTTGGCTCTTTGTGGTTTAGCATTTATGACATAAGGAAGAGCATATCCACGACTTACCATCATTTCATCAAATGTAGGATTTATCTCTACATGTAAACCCTTTGGTACTGCTAGCTCTTACATATAGGACTTTTGTTTCTTGTAAAGCCAAGTATTTCATAGTACATGTAAATCCTTTTATGATATTTTTTTAGCTCTCTCATATGATGCTTCCATGGCTTTTATAAAACTGTCTCTTACTCCACCCTCTTCTAGTTTAGTTAATCCAGCTATTGTTGTTCCATTTGGTGAAGTTACTTTATCTTTTAAAATTGCTGGATGTTCATTTTGTAAAACCTCTCCAACTCCTTCAAAAAGTTGTGCAACATACTTGTAAGTTATCTCTCTTTTAAGTCCAAGATTTACGGCACCATCACTAAGAGCTTCAGCAACAAGTGCTATCCATGCTGGCGCTGAACCAGCAAGCCCTGTTGCAATGTCCAATTCGTTTTCACTATTTAACCAAAAACACTTACCAATAGAGTTTAAAACCTCTGTTGCTGTCTCTTTAAGCTCTTCATCCCCACAAAGAGAAGTTGCAGATTTTTTTACAAGGGCAGCCATATTTGGCATAGCTCTTACATAACTCTCAGAGTCTATTTTTGAACTTAATTTTTCTAATGTAACACCAGCCAAAATAGATATAACGCCTTTTGCTTTTCCCTCTACATGTAAAGAGTCTAAAGATTGTGGTTTTATTGCTAATATAACTATGAAACCATCAAGTCTAGGCATAGAATCAACAACTTTTATATCTGGAAACATTTCCCTAAGCTCATCTGCTCTTGGTTTATACATCTCTACAACAGTGACATCATATACATGTAAACCTTGAAGCATTGCACCGCCCATATTGCCAGCACCTATCAATAATAATTTCATTAAATTTCCCTCATTAATATATTAATGATATATTATAGCAAATTAATCTTTGATAGCAAAGTATAAAATAAAACTATTCTTAAGAAGATTGTCAAAAAGTAACATATTAATAATAATTTAATAATTATGTAGAAATTCATTGACATTTTAAATATTTAAATGATAGACTAAATCAATATCAAATAAAGGGGTTACAATGAATGCTTATGAATATGCGATGAAAATTGAAAAAGAGGGTGAAGTTTTTTATAGAAAACTTGCGGAGGAAGCAAATCACGAAGGTCTTAGTAAGATTTTTACAATGCTAGCAAACGAGGAAGTTAAACATTACAAAATGTTTGAAAAACTTTCTAAAAATTCTGAAACTATAACTGCTCCAAAAATGGAAGTTTTTAAAGAAGCAAGAGCTGTTTTTGCTGAAATGCATAAAGATTCTGTTGCATATAGTTTTGAAGACCAACAGATAGATTTTTATAGAAGAGCAATAAAAACAGAAGATTATGCTTATAAACAATACCTTGAAAAAGCAGATGAAATGACAAATATTCAACATAAAGAAATTTTTCTTAAAATTGCAAAAGAGGAGCTAAAACATAAAGAGTTGTTAGAAAATATCTTAGAGTATGTAGAGCAACCAACAGAGTGGATAGCAAATGCCGAGTTTAGAAATATAGGTGCTTAAATATTTGGGGTGATGAGCTTTCATCACCCTAAAACATCTATGAAACTAAGCCTTTTGCCCATGATTCCATCAAAGCATTCAACTCTTCTTTAGGGGCTTCTAAAAACTCTACCACAAAAGAGTCTTCTAGTTCACATATACCTATACTTCTTGGACGAGCTGCTAGTATCTTTGTATTTGGTAGTGCTGGACCAAAACAAAATATAAAATTTTGTGCATCTTTTAATCCCTCCATAATTTGACCACCTAACTCTTTTGTATGCGAGTAATGATCAAAAACAGCAATAAATTTTGCTATTGGATGCTTTTCTACCTTATCTCTAAAATACTCTATTATCTCCAATATATTTTTTTGTTTTATTTCATTTTTTTCTAATGTTAATGTATATACTGGATATTTATCCATAAATATTGTTTTTTTCATTTTATTCCCTTAAATTGTTATAAATGACTTTATTGCACACTTAATGCTCTGAGGTAAGTCAATACCTTTTTTATCCATAAAATCAATTTGAACTTGATATATAAGCTCATCTTTATCATCACTAAATCTAAACACTACATAACCAGCGTAAAGTTTACTTTTTTCAGTTTTTTTACCTGGGTCTTTTATATCATTTTCATATATGTAATATGAAATTTTTAATTTATCATCACTTAACTCCCTATTTTTTACATAACTCTCAATCATCTCAACAGCTATTTTATCCATATCTGTTAAGTTAACATAATCAAATAACTTAGATTTTGAATATGTCGCCTTTTGAACAGAAGAAGAGAGTATATAATTTCCAACTAGTAGATTTTTTTGTGCACTTTCTACTTTTTTATCATTATAAATTCTCTCAAAAACTGTTACATTTTCATGACATAAAATTCTCGTTGACTTTGCTGATTTATTATCTTTTTGAATTTGCTCATAAAGACTATTAATGACTACAAAAACAGCAAATAAAACTACTAAAATACCTATATAACGTCTCAATTATCTACTCTTGTATACAAATTTCTTCTTTTCTCATATGTATTATTGTTTGATATATAACAATAGATATAACAATAGTTGTAACACCAATCATAGTATATGAAAGCAACAAAATCATAAAATCATTTGTCTTATGGTACATCACCATAGAAGCAATAGCCATAGCTGCTAACGGAAAAACAAAAGCCCACCAAGATATAAAAAATTTGATTTTTAAAAAGTTTTTGTACATAAATGCAACCAATAACGTAAAAAAGAGTGCCAAGTTAAACATCATCATTGCAAACAAATCTATTACTCCATACATCTTAAAATATGCTATGAACCCTACTGCAGGAGGCGCTATGAGTATAAACATAGTAGGCATAAACTTTACAGCTAACTGATGATGAAAAATTATTCTATTTAACAAAATTGCAAAAAGTATAACCCAAAAGAAAATCCCAACGCTAAAAAAGTACATTAACAGACCATGATTAGCAAACCCAATGCCAGCAACTGGTACTAAAACATTACCAACTATAGGTATAAACCACGCAGGATTAGAGTGCTTTAACTCTTGATTATGATTTATCCAAAAAGAGATAGTATGCATAGTAAGATAAAAGTGCAAAATAGTCCCA
>DQTM01000074.1 GCA_015662785.1 Sulfurospirillum arcachonense
ATAAGGTGGCTTAAAATTTTTACTAAACACCCCTTAAGCACAAGCATAGGTAATCTTTAGAAATCTCTATTGCATAATTTGGGTTTAAGAAAAAGTTTAACTAAAAACGTCAAAAAAGCTGTGATTTAAATCAAGGAGAGTCAGGGGTTAGATTTCTCTAACCGCCAAGGTATTTTTTACGAATTTCATCATCGCCTATCATATCTTTTGCGATGCCTTCCATTGCTATTTTTCCATTTTCAAGGACATAAGCATAATCTGAAATACGAAGAGCTGCAAAAGCATTTTGTTCTACCAAGAGAATTGTAATTCCCTCATCTTTTAGCTTTGTAATAGTTTCAAAAACTTCACCAACTATTTTTGGTGCAAGCCCAAGACTTGGTTCATCAAGCATTAAAAGTTTTGGCTCACTCATCAACGCTCTACTAATCGCTAACATCTGCTGCTCACCACCACTAAGAGTTCCTGCCATCTGAAGTCTTTTTTCTTTGATACGAGGGAAAAGTTCATACATAGCCTCTTTAAGTCTCTCATAATTTTCATCATTGTTGAATGCGCCCATACGAAGATTATCTTCAACAGTAAGGTTAATAAATACTCTTCTTCCTTCAGGAACAAGTGAAAGCCCACGCTGAACGAGTGAATATGTTTTATGATTAACAGTGTCATAACCACTAAAGTTTACTTCACCTGTTTTTTTAACATTGTTTAAAAGTGCTTCAAGTGTTGAAGTTTTTCCAGCACCATTTGAGCCTATTAAAGAAACTATCTGTCCCTCATCTACTTTAAAATCTATACCTTTTACGGCCTCTATCAAACCATAATATACATGTAAATTTTTAACATTAATCATGAGCAAAATCCCCCAAATACGCAGCAACCACTTCTTTATCTTGTATAGCGTCAGCTGGTTTGCCTTCAAATATAGTCTTTCCATAATCCAAAACTAAAACTTTATCACAAAGTTGATTTACAAATTTCATATCATGTTCTATAAGTAAAACTGTCAAATCAAAATCTTCTCTTGCACTTCTTATGAGTGTTGCCAACTCTTTTGTTTCAGCAGGATTCATACCAGCTGCTGGCTCATCTAAAAGTAATAAGGCAGGGTTTGTTGCTAATGCTCTTGCAATCTCTACTTTTCTTTGTTGTCCGTAACTAAGATCAGTTGCTTTAGTATCTGCAAATTCTGCAATTCCAAAGTAATCTAAAATCTCCATTGCACGTTTTCGTATACGTTTCTCTTCACCAAAAAATCTTGGAAATCTAAATATAGACTCTAAGTATGTATAATTTGCTTGAAAATCAAAGCCTATAAGAACATTTTCCATTACAGTCATAGTCTTAAACAAACGTATGTTTTGAAAAGTTCTTGCTATCCCTTTTCTTACTATGGTATGAGGTTTTAGTCCATTTAGTTTTTCACTTCTAAAGAGAACTTCACCTTCAGTTGCTTGATAATTACCAGTTATGATATTGAACATAGTAGTTTTACCAGCACCATTAGGGCCTATTAAGCCGTAAATCTCTTTTGAGTTTACTGTAAATGTAGTGTCATTAATAGCTGTAACTCCACCAAACTTTTTAGTTACACCTTTTAGTTCAAGTATCATTTCTTACCCTTTCTTTTAAAAAGGTCTGTTAATTCACGTTTACCCATGATACCTTCACGAGCAAAAAGCATTACAAAAATCAATATAATAGAGAAAACAACCATTCTCATACCTGGCATTGCAGGTGTTTCAAAAAGTCCGAAGTTCATAGGTTCATCTAAGAATCTCATCCATTCTGCTCCACCTATAACCAATACAGTTCCTATAATAGCACCTGTTGTACTTCCTAAACCACCAAGAACTATGATAATAAGAAGTTGGAATGTAAAGAAGAATGTAAACAAGTCCGGTGATATACTTGTAAGAAGTGCTGCAAGAAGTCCACCACCAACACCCTCTAAAAATGCACTTGTACAAAATGCAAAAGTTTTTATCTTAAAAGTATTTACTCCCATGGCAATTGCTGCATCCTCGTCATCACGAACAGCTTTCATGGCACGTCCATATTTGGAGTTTACAACGTTGAGAATACCTATAACTGCAAGTATGGCTACTCCTCCAGTCCAGTAGAGATTGGAAAACTCAGGTATGTCATTAAGCCCTAATGAGCCATTTGTAATCTCTGGGTTATTGATAGCCAAGATTCTAATGATAAAACCAAATCCTAAAGTTACTATAGCAAGATAATCTCCTCTTACACGAAAGACTGGAAAAGAGAGAGTCAATGCAAGTAGAGCTGAAAAAGTCCCTGCAAAAAATAGAGCCCAGACAAAGTTTGCTTGAAGTCCAAGTACCCAAGGATAAGGGTCTTCAATATCATACTGATACTCTTTAGCATCACCATCCAAAAGTAAAAGTGCAGTTACATAAGCACCAATCGCCACAAAACCATTTGGCTCTAGTGAAAACTGCCCAGTTACACCATTTATGAGGTTATAACTAACTGCAAGGATAGTAAAAATCGCAATATTATTTAAAATTCTAACTGTATATTTATCGAAATGAGTACTGGCAAACCATATAAACCACAGTGCAGAAGCAATAATAGCTAAGTTAATCCATTGATCTTTTCTTATAACTATATTCATGATTAAAACCTACTCTTATCGAAGTTTATACCAAGTATGCCTGTTGGTTTAAAAAGAAGAACAAGGATAAGAAGTACAAAAGCAAAAGCATCTTTATATCCACCATACTCTGGCAAGAAAGCGACTACAACAACTTCTGTAAAACCGATGATAAATCCACCTATCACCGCACCACCAACACTACCAATACCGCCAACAACAGCAGCAGCAAAAGCTTTAAGTCCTATAAGAACACCCATCATAGGCTCTACGCTTGGGTAGCTTACAGCCCAAAATATACCACCAACAGCAGCAAGAGCAGAACCCATACCAAAAACTATCATAATAATTCTATTTGCGTCAATTCCCATAAGGTTTACAGTATTTACATCAAAAGCTAAGGCACGAATTGCCATACCATATTTGGTTTTATATAGAACCCAAAGAATCATAGCGAGGAGCATAAGAGTTACAATAGGAACCATCAAAGAAGCTACTGTGAAGATAATTCCACCAGCATTTATGATGTACTCCATGTACTCAGGAACAGGAAATGCTCTTGAAGTTCCACCAAATAACACATTGAAAATGTTTTCTAGGAAAAAACTGATACCAATAGCTGTAATTAAAAGAGAAATTTTAGGAGCATCTCGCAAGGGTTTATACGCTACTTTGTCTGTAAGCATACCTAACGAAGCAGAACCAACTACTGCCAAAAGAACAGCTGCCACAAATGGCAAGCCCAAAACTGCCATACCAAAATAACCTAAAAAAGCTCCAACCATCATGATATCGCCATGCGCGAAGTTGATGAGTCGCAAAACTCCATAAACCATCGTATAACCGATAGCTATCAGTGCATACATACTGCCAAGACTAAAGCCATTGACCAGCTGTTGCGTAAATTCTAAAAAATCCATTTATAACCCTTAAAATAATCACATAAAAATAACAACTTGGAATATTATTACATGTATAAGATTTTTAAAACTTCTTGCCAAAGGCAAAGCTTTAGAGAAAGGAATTTACACTAGAGCTTTTGCTCTAGTGTAAAGGTGACAATTAATACAATTATGGATTTACTGTTGTTTTATATACAGCTTTTCCATTTGTAATTACTTTTATAACTGCTGAACGAGTTGCATTTCCTGCTTTATCCATATTGATAACACCTGAAACTCCTTCAAATCCTTTTGAAGCTTTTATCTCTTTGTTTATACAAATACTATCACTTGGGTCACTACATCTGTTCATAGCGTCAACTAGTAAAAAGTATGTATCGGCACCAAGAGCAGTAAATGAGTTTAACTCATTTTTACCTGTTTCTTTAGCATAAGCAGCAATAAAATCTTTTGATTTTTGTGTTGGAGGAGCTGAATAGTCAAAGAAATCTGTAAACATATAACCTTCAACTGATTTTCCACCTAAGTCTATAAAAGTTTGATTTGCGACGCCATCACCAGAGAACATTGGTTTACTAAGTCCAATTTGCTTTGATTGACGAGCTATCATAGAAGCTTCTGGGTGGTATAGTGGTAAGAACATAAAATCTGGGTTAATTCTTTTGATTTGTGAAACAACAGCTTTAAAGTCTTTATCACCTGAAGTGATTTTTATCTTCTTAACAATTTTTCCGCCACCTTTTTTGAAAGCTTTTTGGAATGCTTTTGCAAGTCCAAGAGAATAAACTTGAGCTTGATCAACTATAACTACTGCTGTTTTAAGTCCTAAATCTTTCAAAGCATAGTTTGCAACAACTTCACCTTGAAATGAATCCGTAAAACAAACACGATTTGCAAAAGTTCTTTTCATTGTTAGTTTATCATTTGTAGCAACTGAAGCTATAACAGGAATCTTTTTCTTATCTGCTATTGCGATAGTTTGAGCTGTATTTGTACTTGTTAAAGCACCAAGTATCGCTACTACTTTATCAGAACTAATAAGTCTAGTCGTTCCTGTTGCAGTTTCAACTTTATCACCTTTATTATCTAGTAAAATAAGCTTGATAGTATCGCCATTTTTTAGAGTTGGTTGAATTTTATGTGCAAACTCAATTCCCTCATAAGTAACCTGACCATAAGCCGCAAGTGGACCACTCATAGGCATAACAGCCCCAACTTTAATCTCTTTAGCAACTGCTACAGTTGCCAAAAGTGCAACTGATGTTGCTAATGTAGTTAATTTTCTCATATATACTCCTTGTGGTTTTTATAATAATCTTTAATAATACAGAAATTTAGTTTAAATTTAGCATATTTTTTATGCCATGTTCTATTTTTTCTAACTCTTTACATGTAAGTGTTGTGAGTTTTTGAGATATTCTTGATTTTGATAAGCTTCTGAGCTGTTCTATCATAGCATCACTATCTTGTTTTAATAATTCTCTTTTTTCTATTCTTACTCGTAAAGGTTCTGAATCATCTATAAGAT
>DQTM01000241.1 GCA_015662785.1 Sulfurospirillum arcachonense
ACTATTATGTTATTAAGCTATCGCTTTTTTACTCATTAAATCAGGCAACCATAACGTGGTGAAACTGGACATGTACTCAGCAGGAAGATCTACCCAAAGAGAGAATCTTTTTGCATGGGTTGGTCCTATTGATAGTATTAGAGTTGGAGTAGTTGCAAAAAAAAGTAGTAAATTTAATATACTAAAAATAACAGATTTTAAAAATTATAGTATAGGAACAATAACAAGCTCATTTGTTGAACAAAAGCTTTTAAAAGAAGGCATCAATAAAAATGCTTTAGATAGTTTTGTTAGTATAGAATCACAAGTAAAAAAACTTGTTTTTGGGAGAGTAGATATGTTAGCATTTAGTATTCCTGCAATATGCTATTTCTTGCAAAAAATGGGTGAAGATCTTAATGGTTATGAAGAAGTATATTTATTAGGCGAGGCTGACCTCTATTTTGCTTTTAACAAAGATAGTGATAATGAGATGATAAGTGAGTTAAATAGAAACATAAAAAATATAAATAGTAAAAATCTGAGTAAATCTTACACATTATCATATTAGCCTTAAGAAAAATAACTATTTTAAATTTTTATTAAAAAGCAATAAGTTATAATAAAACTACCTATCAATAGGAGTTTTAATGGCAAAGAAGATACTTCTTATAAATTGTGCATATCATACAGATAGTATAACAGATCAGATGATGAGTGAAGTTTCTACCCATATAGCAAGTAGTGGTAGTGAGTATGAAATGCTTAATATACGGGAGCAAGAGTTTACAGCGTGTATAAAATGTAGAGTATGTACACAGTCTGATGGTAATATTCCTGGTGAATGTGTAAATCAAGATAGAATGAATGACATAGTTAACAAAATAGAAGATAGTGATGGCTACATCATAGCAAGTCCAGCAAAATTCCAAGCAACCGCAACCTTTTTTAAATGTTTTATGGAAAGACTCATAGTTTATTCTTACTGGCCTTATGGAGCAAAAAAAGCTCAGCCTATAAAAAAAGATATTACAAAAAAAGCAGTTTTAATAAGCGCTTTTCCTATACCTGATATGGTAGCAAGGATATACTCTAAAACTATGGATCAACTTAAAGTTTGTGCAAGACTTATAGGTGCTCAAACCATAGATACTCTCTACATAGGTATGGCTCCAATTAGTACTAAAAGAAGATTAACACAAAAAGAGAAAGCACAAGCAAAAGAAATAAGTGAAAAATTACTCCAAAGTCTATAGAGGTCAATAACTTTTTACCAAAATTTAAGCACAAAATGTGCAAAATGTCACAAACTCATGTATTGGCTTAAGGTTTAAGCATACATCAATCGAGCATTGAGTACTCCTTTGATTCCTCCCAAATTTTTTATATACATGTAGTTATTTCAAGGAGATGTGTGTGAAAAAATTACTTTTAGTTTTAACAATTATTGGTTTAGTGTTTGTTGGTTGTGGTAGTGTAGAGCAAAAAGCTCAATATAACTACATTGATGCAGGTAAAACAGCAGAGTTAATGAGAAAAGATAGCTCAAAGCTGGTCTTAGTTGATATACAAGAAAAAGATGATTTTGCTGAAGAGCATTTAAAAGGTGCAGGAGATATGAAACGTTTTAATAAACTATACTCTTATCTTGAATCAGATTTAGCCAATATGGGCTGCGATACTGTTGTGACTGCTTGTGAAAATTGTTATATGAGTCTGAAAGAGCTTTCACCTCACATAAAAGTAAAATCACTCTATGAAGTTCTAGATAGCATTGATTTACCTGAGTCTACATGTAAAGGATATATTCAAAGCCCAAAAGTAGCCTTGCATGACCCATGTCCTACAAGATATGAAACTGTTTTACATGTAAGTGTTAGAAGTCTTATGGATAAGTTAGGCTTAAAGTATGAAGAGTTTAAAAATTGTCGCGAAAAGACAGAGTGTTGTGGAAGTGGAGGTATGCTTGAACTTACCAATCCAAAATTAGCTCTAAAACAGATAAATTCTAGAGCAAATCAAACTAAGTGTGATGTTATAGTAAGTTATTGTCAATCTTGTTCTGAGTCTATGACAAAAGGTGGCAAATATGGTGTTCATATATTGGATTTAATTTATTTTGAGAACATGAAAGAGAAGATGAAACAGAAGAAAAAAGGAACTGTAAAAAAATGGTTCAATAGATATCAATCAAAAAAGATGATAGAAAGATTTATTTGAGTAAAATACAAATATGATTGGATTAGAGATAGCAGATATTGTTGGTACTATTGCTTTTGCTTTGAGTGGTTTTATGGTTGCTACAAGAGATAGACTAGATTTACTAGGTATTTTTATAGCATCATTCTTGACAGCTCTTGGTGGTGGAATAATGCGTGATACAATAGCTGATAGAGTCCCTTTTGCATTTTCTCATCATCTTCCTACTATCTTAGTTATATTGGTCATATTGGTCGCAATTTTATTTAAGTTTTACAAAAAGAGCGAAATAGAAAATACAAAGATTTTTGTCATTAGTGATTCTATAGGTTTGATTTCATTTTCTATCACCGGAGCTTTAGTAGGACTCATGGTAGATTTTAACATTTTTGGTGTAGTTATGCTAGCACTTGCAACCGCAGTTGGAGGCGGAATTATGCGTGATACTTTGTTAAATCGTGTACCAGTAGTGTTAACGAGTGAGCTTTATGGAACAGTTGCAATTCTCATAGGGATAGCAGTTTTTGTTTTAGATTATCTTGAAATGGTAAATAACATATCCCTTGTTACGGTCTTTTGTGTTGGATTATCACTTCGTTTGTTTGCATATTATAAAAAATGGCATCTTTCAAAATTAGATTAACAAAAAAAAGATATAATCTTAGAATTAAATGATAAGGCACATATATGTATAAAGAGATGGACAGTGAGTATGTTTTAAATACATACCCAAGAAATTATGTAAATTTCAAACATGGGCAAAATGCGACACTGTTTGATGATAAGGGTAAAGACTATATAGACTTTACATCTGGTATTGGTGTTACTAGTGTTGGTCATGGTAATGCAAGACTTGCAACTGCTATAGCAGACCAAGCAAGTAATCTTATACACACTTCAAATCTATATTTGATAGAACCACAGGCAAAATTAGCCAAAAAGATATCAGAACTTTATGGTCAAAATGTAGGTACATTTTTTGCCAATAGTGGAGCAGAAGCCAATGAAGGTGCGATAAAACTAGCAAGAAAATATGGTCAAAAGAATTTTGATGGAAAAAGATATAAGATTATCACTTTAGCACACTCCTTTCATGGAAGAACTATAACTACAGTAAAAGCAACAGGACAGGATAGTTTTCATAAACCTGATTTTTCTCCATATCCAAAAGGCTTTTCATATGAACCAAATATAGAAGCAATCTACAGTGCTGTTGATGATGAAACAGTAGCAGTTATGATAGAACTAGTTCAAGGAGAGGGTGGAGTTCAACCATTTGATAAAGAAGAGATTCAAAAACTTGCGCTATTTCTGAAAGAAAAAGAGATACTTTTTATAGTTGATGAAGTTCAAACAGGCATTTATAGAAGTGGAGAGTTTTTAGCCACAAATCTTTATGATATTCAACCAGATATTATAACTCTTGCTAAAGGACTCGCAGGAGGTGTTCCAATTGGTGCTGTTGTAACAACTCATAAAGATATATTTGAAGTTGGTGACCATGGGAGTACTTTTGGAGGAAACTTTTTATCTGCTAGAGCTGGTCTTGAAGTATTAGATATTTTGGAGAGCTATAAAAATAGTGGAGAGTTAGATGAAGCTTTTATCTATTTTGATGAAAAACTAAAAGAGTTTGGTTCAATGTTTCCAAAACTTTTTGGTGAAGTTGTTGGACTTGGTCTTATGAGAGGACTCAGATGTTTTGATTCTACGGATTTATCAGCACTTATTGATATTGCTTTTAAAGAGGGTGTTTTAGTTCTAAAGTCTGGAAGAAATACACTACGTTTCTTACCACCACTTACTATTTCAAAAGCAGAGATAGATGAGGGATTTAAAAGGTTAACAAATGCATATAAAACAATTAATTAGTCTTTCACTTTTGGTGGGAGTTTTAGGGGCAAGTGACAATAGTTCTCTTTTATCAGCTTTGAAACAAGAGAAGCTTGATATTGATAGACAAAAGATAGAGCTTGAGAGTGATAATCTAAAGTATGATTGGGTAAAGCAAATTGTTGGTGCTTATTCTACCTCAAATTATGATGGCAAAAGAGGTGAATTAGATACGAGCAATAGCCTATCTATAACTATGGATCAACCATTTTTCAAAAGTGGTGGAATTTACTATGCAATACAATATGCTGGAGCTAATAGAGAGTTTTTAAGATTGAGTGCAACGTTCAATGAACAAAATCTTATAAAAAGCGTTATTTCTGCATGGTTAGGTATGAAAAAATATGACTTACAGATTCAAAGACAGCAGTATTTGATTAAGAATGCAAAGATAGATATCATAAGAAAAAAAGAACAGTATGAGAGTGGTTTTCTGGACAGTAGTTTCTTAGATCAAGCAATACTTACAAAAACAACATTAGAAAAAAATCTTATAGATATGGAATCCTTACGCTACTCGCAACTTATGATTTTTAAGTCTTTAAGTGATTCAGATTATATGGATATAACTCCTCCTACTTTTGCTATGATTGATAAAGATAAATATATAAATAATTCATTAGTTCTTAAACAAGAAAATGCACAATCTCAAAAATCTGAGTACTTAAAGAAAATGACAATAGCAAACTATCTTCCTACTTTTTCACTGTTTGCTGGTTATTACCATATGAATGACAGTACAGTTTTAAATGATGATTATAATCAAGTGGGCATAAAAGTATCTATGCCTCTGATAGATGTAAACAGAGGACGTACAATAGAAATAAGACAATTAGAATACCTAAAATCAAAAATAGAACTGCAAGATAAAGAGCTAGAAGAGGGGAATATTTATCAAGATTCAGTTAAAAAAATAGAGCTACTAAATAAAAAGATAGATATTGTAACAAATGATGCAAAACTTTATGATTCGCTTCTGATTTCAACAAAAGAGCTTTTTGAAGCAGGTGAGAAAACTATTTATGATGTTAAAAACCTTGAAAATTCAAAACAGACGATGATACTAGACAAAAAAATATATGAAATAGATGCTCAAAAAGTACTATTAGAATTGTATGCAAAGATGCATGGTGAGATTTAGTGAGTATATGCATGCATGGTTGTATGCAAAAGATGGTTACTACGCAACTCATAAAGAGATAGGAAAAGAGGGTGATTTTTATACAGCAGTAAGTTCTAGTATGTTTTTTGGTGGAAGTATTGCTAAAAAGTTTATAGACTCAATTGATGAGGGCTTTTTATCTAAAAATTGTGCAGTAGTAGAGATAGGGGCGCATAAAGGCTATCTTTTAGCTGATATAGTTCAGTTTATCTATACACTTAAACCAGAGCTTTTAAAGACGTTAGAGTTCGTAATAGTTGAACCTTTTGAACAGAATCAAAAAGCTCAACAAACATACTTTCAAGATAGCTTTGGAGATGCTGTAAAACTCTTACATGTAAAGAGCCAAAAAGATCTTACATGTAAAGAAGCTTTTATAGTAGCAAATGAGATATTTGATGCCTTTACATGTAACGTGGTTTATGAAGACAAAATGCTCTACATGTATAACAACAAACCAGAGTTTAAAGAGTTAGATTCAGATGTAAAGTCCATTGCAGACAGATACAGCATAACTAAAGGGGAAGTAGCAGTTGGTTATGAAGAGTTTGCCCAAGATTTGGCTCTACATGTAGAGCGTTATGAGTTTGTTACATTTGATTACGGTGACAAAAAATCAAGAGGAGATTTTTCTTTACGTATTTATGATAAACATAAAGTTTATCCATTTTTTGCATTGACGGATTTAGTAGAAGATGAAGAGTTAAAAGAGAAAGCAACTTTGAGTGAGTTATTTGCAAATAGTGATATAACTTATGATGTAAATTTTGATCACTTACAAGGAGCTTTTGAGCAAAGTGGTGCAACACTACACTCTTATGAAACACAGATGAAAGCTCTCGTTGACTTTGGACTTATAGAGTTGCTTGATTTGATGCAAAGAAACACAACCCAAGAGAATTATAAAGCCGAAGCAAATAGAGTAAAAACTTTAATTGACCCATCTTTTATGGGTGAAAGATTCAAAATGGCATGTTTTAGGAAGGAAAAAAATGAACTTAATAGTTAATGGAGAAGAAAAAATAACCCAATCAAAAACAGTACAAAATTTGCTAGACGAGTTAGGTATAAATGAAAAAGTTATGGCGGCAGCAGTTAATATGAATGTAGTTAAAAAAGAGAATTGGTCTATGTTTGAGCTTAGTGAAAATGACAAAGTAGAATTTTTACAGTTTGTTGGTGGTGGTTAATATGACAGTAAAGTTGAGCGAAAACATAAAAACTTGCAAACAGATTTTTGTAAATTGTGATATAGATTATGAAGAGTTAGTTTCAAAAGATATAGATGAGACTTTTTTTGAAGAGTATCAGAATACAAGGATTGTAAATAGTTTTTTATTTAATTTTTCAAAGCTTCAAGATAAGATAGGAGCAAAACTTTTTAAAGACGTTTTATACGAGCTAAAAGAGATAGATGATGTATCAATGCCTATGATAGATATACTCAATAGATTAGAAACGTTAAGTATCTTAGATGTAGCTAGTGATTGGGATAGTTTAAGAGAGATACGCAATGCTCTATCTTATGAGTATCCATTTGATATTATTGAAAGAGTAGAAAATATCAATTTAGCACTTGCTGGATATGTTAAGTTAAAAAGCATATTCAAAAAGTTAGTTAATGCGATTGAGTAAAAAACAACATCAGGCTATAAAAGATACTTTTTTAAAAGTATTTAAAACAGGAAATATATATTTGTTTGGAAGTCGTGTTGATGATAGTAAAAAAGGTGGAGATATAGACCTTTATTTAGTCTCTACATGTAAAGAAGACTTAACTTCTAAAAAGATAGATTTTTTAGTAAAATTAAAGAGTATTATAGGTGAGCAAAAGATTGATGTTGTATTGAGTCGAGATAAAACAAGACCTATAGAACAAGAGGCTATAAAAAATGGGATTTTACTTTAATGATAAAGGTTTTTTTCTCTTTTTAGATTAGATTCTATGACTGCAACTGCAACTGCATATTCTCCATCGTGAGTTATGCTTAGAGCTGTATCAGTTATTTTAAACTCTTCAACGATATGTTTTGATAGTGTAAAGTATGGAGCATTTTTGTTGTCTTTATGAAGTTTTATATCAAAAAAACCGCACTTTGCACTTATGCCTACACCTAAAGCTTTACTTATAGCTTCTTTAGCCGCCCAGTAACCTGCATGGGAAGTTGATGAAGATGCCAGTTTTATCTCATCAACATCCAAAAATCTTTTGAGCGCTTTGTCTCCAAAACGCTCTTTAAGTCTTTCTATTCTACTTATTTTAACAGTATCAATACCAATCATTATTGAACAACAAAATCTGTAAAGAATATATTGTTTATCTGTCCATCGGCTAAGACATCATTTATACTATTTACTATCTCATCTTTTAGACGATCTTTACCTTTCATCGTGCTTACTTCTTCAAAAGTTTTTGATGATAAAGAACGTATGATTATATCTCTAATAAGTGATTTTTTCATGTCCATTTCAGAAGCTAGTTCTTCATTGTCTAACTCTATATCAAGTGCCACTTTTAGGTACCTTCCACCGCCTTCACTAAGTAAGTTAACTACAAACTGACTCATTGGGTACATAGGTCCGATAGTGAGATAACTACTTGAGCGTCTACTAGCTGTTCTTTTTGTAGGAGCAGATTTAGAGTTTTGTTGTGGTTGTGATTGTGATGCCATTGCATTATCGTCACTTCCTAGTAAAAAGAAAGCAGCTAGTCCACCACCAACTAAAAGAATAACTAAAAGTACCACTATTAAGATTAGTACCATGTTCCCACCAGGTTTTTTTTCTTCAACTTCTTCTATTTCTTCTGCCATGCCCATTCCTTTGGTATTTCATTTATCTTTCTATATATCGTTGAATTATATTAAAAGTTTAATAAAGATGTAATAAATTACATCCATTCTATTAGTTTTGAGACTTCATCTATCTCAAAACACTTGATTCCAGCAATTTTTTCTGTTGGTTTTGAAGGTACTATTGCTTTTACAAAGTGTTGAGATTTTGCCTCTTTTAGTCTTTGGTCTAAACTAAAAATATCTCGTATATCTCCGATTAGACTCACTTCTCCCATAAAAATAGTATTTTTACTTATGGGTCTATTTCTAAAGCTACTTATAATTGCTGCAATTATTGCCAAATCTGCTGAAGTTTCAGTTATTTTTATTCCACCTGTTATATTTATAAAAACATCATACTGATTAAATGGCAAATCAAGTTTTCTCTCAAGCAAGGCAAGTAGCATAGTTAAACGGTTTAGTTCATAGCCAGTAGAACTTCTTTTAGGGTTTGCAGAACTACTATCACTTACTAAAGCTTGAACTTCTATAACTATAGGACGACTGCCCTCCATAATGACTGTTATAGCAGATCCTGCTTGTGCATTTCCTCTAGTGAAAAACTTTTTTGGTATATCTTTTGCACTCAACAATCCTGCATTTGTCATCTCAAAAATACCAACTTCACTTGTGCTTCCAAAGCGGTTTTTAAAACCTCTTAGAATTCTAAGTTCACGTGAAGAGTCTCCTTCAAAGTATAAAACTGTATCAACCATGTGTTCTAAGACTTTTGGTCCTGCTATTGAGCCTTCTTTTGTTATATGTCCTATGATAAAAATTGCGATTTGATTCTCTTTACCCCATCTCATAAGCTCAAAAGTAATCTCTCTTACTTGAGAAACACTTCCTGGAGCTGCTGTGAGCTTTTCGCTATACATAGTTTGGATAGAGTCAATCACAACGGCGTCATAATTGTTTTTTGCAAGTTCACCTAAGACTGCATCTAGCCTTATTTCACTCATTAAAAAAAGATTTTCATAGTTACTTCCAAGTCTATCACTTCGGAGTTTTATCTGTCCAATTGATTCTTCTCCACTAACATAAAGCACTTTTTTATTGTCTTTTGCTAAGTTTCCTGCAATTTTTAGCAATAGAGTCGATTTTCCAACTCCAGGGCTTCCCCCTATAAGAGTTAGACTACCACTTACAATACCACCACCCATTACTAAGTCGAGCTCACTATCACCAGAACTGAAACGAGTTATTTGGTCTTGTTTGACTTCTGTTATAGAAATTACTTGATTTGAAGTAGGTGAAGTTGTGATGCTTTTTATCTCTTTTAAAACTTCTATCTGTTTCGAATTTAGTTCTAGAAATTCCTCCCATGATCCACAACTTGGGCATTTACCCAACCATCTAGCACTTTGATAACCACAAGCTTGGCATTCAAATAAGGTTTTCTTTTTAGCCATTTTCACTCACAAAAATAGTATCTAGTATGACATCTATGAACTCATCAGGATTAAAAGGTACTAAATCATCTTCACTTTCTCCTACACCAACAAAGATGATAGGAAGTTTAAGCTCACGTGCAACTCCAAAAAGTGCTCCACCTTTTGCCGTACCATCAAGTTTTGTGATTATGATTGCATCAATACCGACTATTTCATTAAAAGATTTTGCTTGGTTTATTGCTGAGTTTCCTTGTGTTCCATCTAAAACTAAAATTTTTCTGTGCGGTGCTCCCTCTTTTGCTTTATTACAAATACGGACTATCTTTTTTAGCTCATTCGATAAGTTTGTATGGTTATGTAGACGACCGGCAGTGTCTATGATGACATTGTCAAAACCTTTTGCAGTTGCAGAGCTGATAGTGTCGTATGCAACAGCTGAAGGGTCATGGTCTTGTTGAGTGCATACAATAGGAATTTCAAGTTTATCTGCCCAGCGTTTAAGTTGTTCAATCGCTGCTGCTCTAAAAGTATCACTGGCCCCGAGCATAACTTTTTTACCATTTTTCTTATAGTTATTTGCCATTTTAGCTATTGTTGTTGTTTTTCCTGCACCATTTACCCCTATAACTAATTCAACAAAAGGCTTTTGCTCTGTGATTTCTTCTATTTTATAGATAAAGTATGCTTTCATAACACGTTGTACATCTGCTCTTTTTACAGTCTCTTGTGGTGGTAAGTAGTAAATCATCTCTTTAACTATTTCATAAGGTACATCAGATTCTAAAAGTATCTCTTCTAGAGTCTCTTTATCAATTTTGAGAACTTTTTCTGGGAGGATCTCTTTAATAACATCAGCTGTTTTACTGAAACCTTTCTTGATAAAGCCAAACATTATAAAACTTTCTTTATATCTGCTTCTATCATCTCTTCAAGAACTGCTCCAGTATAGTGTTGAGAATATTTTCCATTTCTATCGTAAATTAACATAAAAGGTATACTTTTAACTCCACCGACTGCTTTTGCCAATTTGTAGTTGTCTTTAGAGTTTGTTATTGTAAACTCTATATCATTGTTGTTTATAAAGTTTATAACATCTTCATTTGATTTGTTCTCTTCAAGAAGTATACTTATGATTTTCAGATCTTTTTTATATTTCTCTTGTAAATTATTTAAGTGAGGAATTGTTGCTTTACATGGAGGGCACCAAGTAGCGAAAAAGTTTACTAAAACTATTTTGTTTTCATAACCTTCAAATATAAAACCATTTTCTAAACTCTTTACTTTTATCTTTTGACCACTTGTGTCTTGTAGTACGATGCCATTAGGAGTTTTTTTAGGTGATTCTTCTTGTGTTGTTTCCGTTGTTTCGTTGGTGGTCTTTTCACTACATCCTGTAAAGATTAGTAGTGTTAAAATAGCAGTTAATAAAATTTTCATTTGATTCCTTATACAATAAAGATGCGATTATACCAAAAAAGGTCTTAATAGATGAATAAAAAATTTTTATTTAGAGAGAAATCAAAGAAAGATTTAAAAAAATATTGCAAGTTGGGGCGAATAAAAAGAGATAAATATGTCGTAGACAAACTTGAAAAACTAGTAAAAGAGGGTCGACATAAAAATGTACTACTTTATATACCTCTTAGTAGCGAGGTTGATTCTATGGAACTTATAAAGAGAATTAGACCAAAAGTAAACATTTATGTGCCATTTATGGAAGGTGTCAGTTTTAAGATGGTAAAATTTAGATTGCCTCTGTTTAGGAAAAAGTTCAAGATAAGAGAACCTAAAAACTCTTATGCAAGAGTTCCTAAAATAGATTTGGCAATTGTACCAGTCCTAGGGGTGGATGGTGCATTTAAACGTATTGGTTTTGGAAAAGGGATGTATGATAGATTTTTTGATTCCCTAAACTCCTCTCCTAAAGTGGTTTTTGTACAACTTGGAGAGTGCTTTACAGAAGAATTTATATGTGAAAGCCACGATATACGAGCGGATATTTATATTACCCCATACAAAACTATGATAAAAAAGAGGAAACTATGATAACTGGAATAAGTATAGCAGCAGCAGCTGTTGTGAGTGGAGCAGTGGGATTTTTTGTGTCTAAAAAACTAAATGCTGCAAACTATGATGTATACGTTGCTCAAGCAAAAGCAAAAGCAAAAGCAATAGAGCATGAAGCAGAGTTGGTTCTTAAAAATTCAGAAATAAAAGTTAAAGAAGCAGAGTACAGTGCAAAAAGAAGATACGAAGATAAAACTTTTGCATACAAGAAAGAACACACTGACAAGATGGGTGAGTTAGATAAAAAAGATAAAACTATAAAAGAGGACTTTAAAAAACTTAATAAAGAAAAAAGTGATTTAGGAAATCTTAAAAAAGAGGCACAAGACCTTTATGATGAGGGTTTAAATCTAAAAAATATTTATGAAGAAAAAGTAGAAGAGTCTATACGTCTACTAGAAAGTTCAGCAGGACTTACAGAACGTGAAGCAAAAGAGATAGTTCTTAAAAAAGTAGAAGAGAAATCAAGAGCAGATATAGCTCACATCGTAAGGAAAGCTGAAGAAGAAGCAAAACAGGATGCAAAAAGAAGAGTAAATTATATTTTAGCACAAGCTACTTCAAGGTTTGCAGGCGAGTTTGCAGCTGAGAGACTAATAAATGTAGTCAACATTAAAGATGATGAGCTAAAAGGTCGTATCATTGGTAAAGATGGAAGAAACATAAAAGCTCTTGAAATGTTACTTGGTGTTGATATTATTATTGATGATACTCCAAATGCAATCATACTGAGTAGTTTTAATCTTTACAGAAGAGCAGTTGCAACTAAGGTAATAGAGCTTTTAGTTGAAGATGGAAGAATCCAGCCAGCTCGTATTGAGGCTATATACGAAAAAGTAAGAGATGAATTTGACCAAAGCCTTGTAACTGAGGGTGAAACGATTCTTGTTGATTTAGGTATTACAAAAGTACATCCAGAAATTGTAAAGCTTATAGGAAGATTGAAATTTCGTGCTAGTTATGGACAAAATGCACTTGGTCACTCTTTAGAAGTTGCTCATCTTGCAGGGATTATAGCTGCTGAGTGTGGAGGGGATGAAACTCTTGCAAAAAGAGCTGGTATGCTTCATGATATAGGAAAAGCACTGACTCATGATTTTGCCGGAAGCCATGTTGATTTGGGTGCAGATATATGTAAAAGATATAATGAAGACCCAGTAGTCATAAATGCTATCTACGCTCACCACGGACATGAAGAAGCTACAAGTGTAGAGTCAGCAGCAGTATGTGCAGCAGATACACTTTCAGCAGCTCGTCCAGGAGCAAGAAGAGAAGTTCTTGAAAGCTTCTTAAAACGTGTTACTGACATAGAAGAGATAGCAAAATCAAAACATGGCATAAAACAAGCATACGCTATAAATGCAGGTCGTGAGATAAGAGTAATAGCAAATGCAAAACTTGTAAATGATGACGAAGCAGTACTTCTTTCAAAAGAGATAGCAGAAGAGATAGAAGACAAAGTACAATATCCAGGTGAGATAAAAGTACATGTTATAAGAGAAATGCGTGCAGTTGGTTTTGCACGATAATCTATGGTAGGGATTATTGCTTTAGTTAATGTTGATGAGAACAGTGCTGTTCTTGTTAATGAAAATAAAAAGCAATACTCCTTCAGTCTTGATGATTGCGTAGGATTCAACACTCTTCCTGAAGTTGGAGAAAAAGTTGAGTTTGAAGATGGTGAAACTTTAGACTTTTTATTAATAAAAAGATTTTTAAATACAGCATACAATAACCTTAGAGATATAGACAGTACTTTTATGGATGAGTATCTTTTAGAACTTAGAAATGATTTAAAAGTTTTGGAGAGTGTGTATCAAAAATTTCATAAAAAAAATAGTGTGCCAGAAGTAGCCTATGAAACTATCTTTTTAGAACAACAAGCTACTTACCAAAGTTATAAAAAGAGAATGGATACCAACATATCTGAATTATATACTCTAAAATCAACAGTAAAATCTTTAGAAAATCAGATAAAAGATATAAAAAAAGAGATAAATCACTGCACGATAACTAAAATTATAAAAGCAAAAGAGATAGATTTAAAAAGATACAACACTTACTATATTGACTCTATTCACCGCTCTGGTAATCTAAAAGATGAAAATATACAGTTAAAAGAGTCATTAGATAGGTTTGAAGAAAAATTTATAGATGAATTTGTATCAGAATATGGAGATGAAGCTAAAAAGTATGATCAGTTTATACGAGAACAACTTGATGGATATGCTTATGAATTTGACAAAAAGATGTGGGAAGCAGCAGAAGTGTCATCTTCCATTCGGTCTTTTTTTAAAAGAGCAAATATAGATGATGATTTTTCAAGTAAAACTTTTTTAAAGTATTTTATAAAAGGGCTTGATGAAACAATGTTTAGTAAAGAACACAAACGATTATACTCACTTTTAGAGTATCTTGAGGGCAGAGCTAAAGTACGCATACTGATTGCAAGTGAAAATTTCAAAGAGGCTGATTGTATCAAACACCTTGTAAGAAGTTTTGACAAAGAATATAGTGTAGAGGTAAGTGATAAACCACGCTCAAGTTACTATAGACGAGATTTGTCTAAATTAGATATTGTATTTGTAGATATTTCTATAAAAAACCCAACTATATATGAATTTATAGATATGATTAAAAAAAGATTTATACAAGCAAACAGTCATGCTGTTTTGTGTGTTACTTCAAACTCATTTACTAAAGAAAATTTAGTTCAATTAAAAGAGAGAGACATAAATTATCTTTTAGCAACAAACTTATCAGATTCTGAGTTACAGAGTAATATAAAAGAGATAATAGATTCACTTGATGGGTAAATATAGTTTTAAAAATATCTTCTCAGATATGAAAAAGTACAAAAAAGAGTTAATAGTAGCAAATTTAGTAGCTCTATTAGCTGTTATTATTAGTACCCCAGTACCTCTTTTAATGCCACTTTTGGTTGATGAAGTACTTTTAGAAAAACCAGGTATTGTTGTTAGTACTATTGATACTATGTTTGGTAAAGGTAATGAACCGTATGTTTATGTAGTTTGTACACTTCTTTGTGTATTGGTTTTAAGATTTCTCTTTTTTATACTAAATTTTTATCAGACAAAACTTTTTACTATTATCTCAAAAAATATAACTTATAAAATAAGAGAAAGTTTATTAAAACATATTGCAAAAGTTTCACTAAAAGAGTTTGAGTTTTTAGGAAGTGGTAGTATAACTTCAAAATTACTCATTGATGTTGATACTGTTGATAACTTTTTAGGAAGTGCAATTAGCAGACTTATTATATCAGTTTTGACTATTATAGGTGTTGGTATTGTTTTACTAGTGATACATTGGCAATTAGCTCTTTTTATACTTCTTTTAAATCCTTTTGTTATTATTGTGACTACAAAAATAGCTAGAAAAGTCTCTGTTTTAAAAAAAGAACAAAATAAATCTTATGAAGTTTTTACTCAAAGTCTTAGTGAAACACTAGACCTTTTTGTGCAGATAAAATCTCTCAATAAAGAGAAGCAATTTTTTGGCTCAGTTATTAAAAATGCTAAAACTATGAGAGATAATTCAATTCAATTTTCTTATAAAAGTGATGGCGCAACAAGGTTTTCGTTTTTAGTATTTCTTTCAGGGTTTGAAGTTTTTAGGGCGGCAAGTATTTTGGTTGTTGCATATTCAGATTTAACTATAGGGCTTATGTTAGCTATATTTGGTTACCTTTGGGTCATGATGAGCCCTATACAAGATGTTTTAAATATACAGTATGCCTATCATGATGCTCTTGGTGCACTTAAAAGAATAAATGCTATTTTTGCAATGGAAAAAGAACCAGTTTATAAAAATGCTTTCAATCCTTTTGAAAAAAATTATACAAATGGAATTGAGATAAAAAATTTAACATTTTCTTATGAAGAAAAGACAGAGATATTAAAATCAATAAATATGAAGATAGAAAAAGGAAAAAAGATAGCTATTATTGGTGCAAGTGGTAGTGGAAAAACGACTCTTGCTGGGCTTTTAGTTGGACTTTATCCTGTTCAAAATGGTGATATTTTAATTGATGGAATTAGCATAAATGAGATAGGTTTAAATAGAGTTAGAGAAAATATTTTTTTAGTTTTACAAAATCCTCAACTATTTAATGATACAATCGCAAAAAATTTAACTTTTGGTGATTCAGTAGAAAAAGAAAAGTTAGATTTTGCTATAGAAATAGCACAGTTAAGAGAGTTTATAGACTCTTTAGAAGAAGGGTTAGAAACACGTATTGGTAGAGATGGTATAAAACTTTCAGGTGGACAGAGACAGAGATTATCTATTGCTAGAATGGTGATACAGAATCCAAATGTTGTTGTTTTAGATGAGTCGACATCTGCACTAGATGTTCATACTGAATCAAGGCTTTTCGAAGCTCTTGAAGAGTATTTGAAAGATAAAACTACTATCATCATAGCTCATCGTCTTAGTACTATACGAAAAGCAGATTTTATCTACGTGCTTGAAGATGGTGAAATTGTGGAAGAGGGAAATAGTAAAGATTTAATGGAGCAAGAAGGCTTGTTTTATAGTTATGTAAAAGAGAAAGAGGGAAAAAAGTGAAAAAAGTTTTAGTTATATTTTTATTAGTATTTGGTATTACCAATATGCTAGCAGATTCAGTTGAAGAGAGTGTTTTAGAAGCAAGTAATACTATGAAAAAGCTTACTAGAAGTCAAAATGGTATACCAATGTCAATTATAAAAGATGCAAAAGCTATAGTTGTAGTACCAGATGCAGTAAAATTTGGTTTTTTTATAGGTGGAAAGTATGGTGAAGGTGTTGCTGTCATAAAAAAAGAAGATGGGAGTTGGAGTTATCCTTTTTTTATAAAACTAGGTGGTGGAAGTTTAGGTTTTCAAATTGGGCTTGAAGTAGTTGAAAGTATATTTGTTTTTAGAACAAAGAACAGTGTAGAAGAACTACTAAGTGACAAGTTTACATTAGGAGTAGAAGCTTCTGCTTCGGCAGGGCCTATAAGTGCAAATGTAGATAAAAGTACTGAAGTAGATATGAGTGCTGAGATATTTACTTATTCTCAAAATAGTGGTCTTTTTGCAGGAGCTATATTTAATGGAGCAGTTATTTCTAATGATGATGAAAAAAATAGAGCTTTGTATGGTAATGACGTAAATGTCAAGAAAATAGTCACTTCTGAAAACTTGAGTGATGCTTATAGCGTACAAGAGTTTTTAAAAAATCTTAATAATTTGATGGAGAAATAAAGTGGAAGGCATAATAGACTCATTATCTACTTATGGATATATAATACTTTTCGCATACTCACTTGGTGGTGGTATGGTAGCAATCATAGCAGCAGGAATCCTCTCATATGCAGGTAAGATGGATTTACATACGTCAATAGCCGTTGCATTTGTAGCCAATGCTCTTGGAGACTCAATGCTTTTTTATATGAGTAGATACAATAAAGCTCAGATAATGCCATATGTAAAAAAACATAAGAGAAAATTAGCTTTAAGTCATGTTCTTATGAAAAAATATGGAGATAAAATCATATTTTTTCAAAAGTTTGTGTATGGTATCAAAACACTTATACCTATAGGTATTGGTATGACCAAATATCCAATTTTAAAATTTAATATATTAAATATTATATCAGCATTTTTATGGGCAGTTATTTTGGGTTATGCAAGCTATTCTGCGGGTGAAACCCTTTCTGAGGCATCAGGATATTTAAGTTCTCATCCTTGGATTGCACCACTCATACTGTTTTCCTTGCTTGGTAGTATTTGGTACTATTTTAAAGTAATGACAACTAAAAAGTCAAAGTAACTCTTTAGCACTTCTTAGTATGTCTATGCCATACTTGCTTCTTAGTTCTTGACTTTTTTTCATTAAAGTATTTAGTTTTATATCCCTTTGTATATCTAATACAGAGGGGTTTAATTTTTCTTTTTTTATAAAATTTGTTAATGATATAGAGAGTCTTATGACTCCATTGTTTGAATGCTGGTCTAACTCTTCAAATATAGCTATGATAGTTTCTATAAGAAACTGTTCATTTAGCAGTCTGTTAAATGTTATTTGTTTTCTTTTTGAACTATATTTATAACTTATTGAGAGACTAAGTGTAGTAGGAATTAATTCTAAGCGTGATACCATAAAGATAAGATGTCGATTGAGTATATAAAATCTTCTTTTTAATTCTTCCCTATCTGTTATAGCATCAAAAGTTCTTGAAATTCCTACAGATTTTCTTTTAACATTTTCTATGACAGATTCTTCATCAAGTCCACAAACCCTATTATAGATACTTTTTCCACTATTTCCCCATGAGTAAAGTAGTGTTTTAGACTCTTTTATATCTCCTAGTGTAAATTTTTTGTATTTATGCAGTTTTGTTTGAAATGCTTTTCCAATTCCAGGAAATTTTTCTATGGGTATGTTTTGTATAAATTTATCTACATCATCAATTTTTTTTACACCAAATGGTTTTGCATATTCTGTTGCTATTTTTGAAGTCCATTTTGAGTTAGCAATACCAATAGAACAAGGAAGTTTAAACTTTTTAAAGATGTCATTTTTAAGGTTTTCTAAAAAAGAGTATATCTTATCATCTTCTATCCAGCCACTTAAATCACCAAAAAATTCATCTATACTAAACTGTTCAATACAAGGTATATGAGTTTGCATATATTCTCTAAGCTGCTTCGATAAGTTATGATAGAGAACATGGTTTGGTTTTATAACAATGAGATCTTTGCATCTTGCTTTTGCTTCGGCTATGCTCATACCTGTTTTTATGCCGTAAGCCCTTGCTTCATAGCTAGATGTTGTAACGATACCTCTTATTTTATTATCATCTTTGAAGTAATCAGGTAAATTTGCTTCGTTTTTATCTATAAACACAGCAGATACAAAAGCTCCACTATTTTGAAAAATTATATCTCTGTTTAGTCTCTCTTTAGAAAAAATATACGGATCACTTCTACCACCTATAGCCACAGGTTTTCCATTTAGCTTAGGGTTGTTGATTCTCTCAGCTGATACAAAAAAAGCATCTAGATCTAGATGAAAGTTCATTAGAAGAGTAAGTTACTCACTTTTAACATAACTTGCTCAAATCTCTGAATATATGTTTCAATCTGTTGCATTTTAAATCCTTTTTACAATTTATTTTCAAAAGTATACAAAAAATTGAAATTATGCTACAATTATATTTCAAATTGCAATGTTTTTTAATAAAAGGAGTCAAAATGCCAGATTTAAGAGAGATTTTAAACAGAATCAAAGATATTTTATCAGATGAGATAAAAGATAGAAAGATTTTTGATAAAGATGTAGCCGAAGCACTCAATTTAAACCAAGTGACTTTAGCAACGATGAAGAGCAGAAGTAAAATTCCATATAAAGAGATATTAGAGTTTTGTGCATTAAGAAAAATCTCTATTAATTGGCTTATGTTCAACCAAATGGTACAAAGCATTGCAAATGAGAGTGAGAAGTTTGAAAGAATTCATTACTTTAAAGACATATATGCAAGTGCTGGAGGTGGAGCTTTAAATTATGATGAACGAAGCGAGTTTTTAACTTTGGATGAAGAGATAGTAAATCATCTTGGTGGAAAACATGCTATAAAAAATATTCACGCTTTAAATGTTTTAGGAGATTCAATGGAACCAACTCTAAATGATGGCGATATACTTTTTATGGATAGAGATAGTATAAATCCAAATAGAAATGGTGTTTATGTAGTATCTACTCCTGTAGGAATTTTTGTAAAGAGATTACAGTTAAAGTCAGATGGAACAGTAGCCTTGGTTTCAGACAATGAATCATATTCAGACGAGATGGTAAATGCGGAAGATATAATAGTATTAGGAAAAGTTGTCGGAGCTATGTCCAACAACTTTTAGTGTTACATGTAGACTATAAAGCTTCTTTGATTTCGATACTTACTATAGTGTCGTTTTGATTAATTGAGTCTAGTACTTTCATGCTATCTTCATCACTAGGGTCTATAGCACCAAATACAGTGTGAAGACCATCTAGGTGAGGAAGTGCATCATAACATATGAAGAACTGACTACCACCAGTATTTGGACCAGCGTGAGCCATTGAAAGAGCACCTTTTGCATGTTTGCTTGTTTGTTCAGCTTCACATTCAATAGCCCAACCAGGACCGCCTGTTCCAGTTCCTTCTGGGCAACCACCTTGTGCAACAAAACCAGGGATTACACGGTGGAAATTAAGTCCATTGTAAAATCCTTCATTACATAGATGTGCAAAATTTGCAACTGTATTTGGAGTTTCCTCTACATATAATTTTGTATTCATAACACCGTGTTCTGTAGTTATCACAGCGTATTGAAATTTTGCTAATTCTTCTTTTGAGTAATCATATACTTTTAAACTCATTTTTTATCCTATATATTAATTTGAATCAGATTATAACACAAAAAGCTAAATTAAACTTCTTTTAACTCTTTTGCTTCTTCTAAATCTTTTAAAAATTGTATCCAATATGATATTTTTTTATCTTCGTTTAAAATGTGATTTACCAGAGACTCTTCAATGAAGTCTGTCAAGTTTTCCTCAATGGATTCTATACCCATAGTCACGGAGTTTCTGATTAGTTTACTTAATGTTTCCATAATTTCTACATGTATAGCTTTATGATTTTCAAGTTTGTCATACTTTAAACTTTCCATGTACTTTTCTTCATTCTTGAAGTGTTCTTGGAAGTAGTGAAATAGCTTATTTAGTGTATCTACTATTTTTCTTTTTTTCTCATGTGATGGAACTCTTTTAAATGCTTCACTAGCTATTTGGAAAAGTTCTTGATGCTCTGCATCAATGGTTGTATTTCCAATGCTATAAGAGCTTTTCCAACTAAATGTAAATTCTGGAATGTCATGTGTGTTTATCCATTGTGTTATTTTTTTATCTTCATATATTATATGAGCAATAAACCATATTTCAATAAAATGTGCTAACTCTTTTTCTATCTCAATTATCTTCAT